>NZ_JAWOUN010000003.1:433881-524631 GCF_033339395.1 Vibrio sp. 397
CTGTTGCTGTTGCTGTTGCTGTTGCTGTTGCTGTTGCTGTTGCTGTTGCTGTTGCTGTTGCTGTTGCTGTTGCTGTTGCTGTTGCTGTTGCTGTTGCTGTTGCTGTTGCTGTTTTAGCTTTTCTTCTACAACCGATAGGTTTTTCTTCGCGGCTTCAAAGTTAGGCTTATCCTCTAGCAGTTTTTTATACAAATCAGCCGCATCTTCTAATTGACCATTTTGAGCGAGCGAGTTGGCGAGGTTATAGCGGCCGTTAAGGGAGGCATCATGAGAAAATGCTTCGATAGCGGCTTCGTAGTCACCTTTTTGATAACTGGCGGCTCCTTTCCAGCTTGGGTTTGTAAATAGGTTTTGCGCCTGTTCATACTCACCTTGCTTGTAGAGTTCCGCTCCTTGTTGGTCGGCATTTAAGAACGGATTAGCTTCTGCATGCGGTGTCCACGTTACTGGGACTACAGTCGCAACTAACACCCAAATCAGGCCGCGTCGAAACAGTAAAGCCGCAGGAATAAGTAACAACGGCAGTAACCAAAAGCCACTGTTGAGACGAGAATCAGTTTTAACTTCTTCGCTTTGGGTCGCAGAAAGCTGGCTACCAATGTTATTAGTAAAGGCCGCGATATTTTCAACATCACGGTTGGTGTGCTGAATAGGAACAAATAGACCGCCAGTTTTATTCGCTAGCGTCTGTAGATTTTTCAGGTTTGTTTTCGCTACGACGGTTGTGCCTTGTGCAGTTTTTAGCAGAGAGCCATCGGGCAGCGCGATAGGCGCACCGTTAGGAGTCCCGACGGCAAGAACAGAAATGCGAAACTTTGTACCTTGGACTAAATCTAACGCGCGAGACAGCTCTGACGTATCAAGATCATCCGCTAACACGATGATATCGCCTTGTTGCGTGCCAGCTTGAGAAAACTGGTTGATCGCAAGTTCAATCGCGGCAGGCAGGTTTGCTCCTTGAAAAGGCATCAGCTCTGGTGACAAATTTTCGATAATGCCCGCAAGCGTGCTGGAATCAGTTGTCAGTGGACTTAAGTTATAGGCATCGCCAGCGTAAGCAATAAGTCCAGTGGCTCCCTCTTTCCATTTAGGCAGCAAATCGAGCGCCTTATAACGTGTTTGTGCTAACCGATTGGGTTTGATGTCTGTAGCAAACATAGAGCGAGACATATCAAGCACCAAGATTCGGTTTTGGTTTAACTCAAAGCTTGGTCGAGCATTGGACTGCCAGCTTGGCCCCGCTAATGAAATGCAAGTTATTGCCCAAGCTAAACCCCATAGAGTGAAGTAATGCTTAGACTGCGTGTTTTGTCCGAGCATCCGCGATAGGTGAGGGGCAATCAGTGTGGACTTTTGGGCTCTAAATTTGTGATTAAGCAAGAGTGCTATAGGGATCACGATGAGCCCCAAAAGCCAATAAGGATTGAGGAAAATAAACTCAGCCATGTTTTCTCCTTAATAGGAATAACAATACCGATAATACAAATGCAGCGCTTAATGGATATGGAAACCATTCAGACTGTGGGCGCCAAGTTTGTGTGTCGCTAGATACGGGTTCTAGCTGGTTGATGGTGTCATAAATCTTTTCGAGCTCTTCCGTATCTCGCGCTCGAAAATATTGTCCACCTGTCACCTCTGCCACTTTAGTCAGTGTTTGTTCATCTAAGTCGGCTGCGGTGTTGACTTTGCGAGTCATGAAAAACTCTTTCACCATCATTTCACCAGCGCCCACGCCCACGGTGTAAATAGTGGCGTTGTATTTTTTCGCAATTTCCGCTGCTTCTAGCGGCTCGAGCACCCCTGCAGTATTGCTGCCGTCACTGAGCAAAATCATGACTCGTTGGGGAGCATCACTGTCTACAAAGGTTTTTGTGCCTAACCCAATACCATCACCAATGGCGGTTCGTTGACCAACCAAGCCGATGACGGTTTGATTAATCTGTTGCATGACGCTTTTGCGGTCTGCAGTGAGTGGTGTTTGCAAATAAGCATGGTCGCCAAACAAAACAACTCCGAGACGGTCACCTTTTCTCTTTGCTACGAAATCAGACAGAACTTTTTTGACTGCTGTGAGGCGATCGATATATTCGCCGTTGAGTTCCATGTCTTCCTGCTGCATCGAACCGGACAGATCGACGACTAACATCAAGTCCCGATATTTGGGTTGGAATTCAACGGGATCGCCAAACCAAACTGGACGCGCACAAGCGACGACAAGAAGGCCCCAGATCGCGATTGAAAGCGCTTTTTGCAGGGCTTGCTTAGGTTTGCTGCTATTCTCATTAGTTGGTAAGTACGCCAATTTGATCTCGGCTTGTTGAGATTCTTGTGGCAGGAACTTGTATACCAGCCAGGGGATGGGCAACAAAAACAGTGCCCACCACCAGACAAATTCAATGTTTAGCCATTGGGCAAGATCGGTTATGAGTGTTTGCTCAGTCACGGTTATTTGCCTTTTTCTTTGGTGGCAAAGCGTAGGTTATCCAAACGACACAATCGTCTACCAAGCTTTGATGATGCCCTTGGGAGGAATTCTGATACAACGCTTCTTGCCACTGATGTTGTTTGTCTACGAATCGACTCTCTTTGGTATGGCTATCGAGAAATTCATACCAAGCGATTCCGGTTAATGGTGCGATCTCTTCACGCGGAAAGTAACTCAATGCTGCCTGGCGCAATATTTCCAGAGCAGAAGAGGGGGTATGAGGCGCGGTAGGTTGAGTTAAAAGTGTTAATGCTGTCTTTTTTGCGCGTAAGTGTTTTTTACGCCATCTCACATAAAGACAAATGCCGAAAACGAAGAGCAAGGTGGCTGCAAGCACCACCCACCATCCCCAAGCGAGCGGAAACCAATCCGGTGCGTTTGGCAAAATCAAAGGTTCAAGGTCTAGGCTTTGGTTGTTTGTTGTCATTATTATTACTGCTTAATAAATACTGCTTGTCAGTTTGTTAGCTTAATTGTGAAATTAAGGGCCAGCCACTTGATAGCGTGTTAAATGGAATTGCTATCGAATGGCACTGCTGCTTAATGGTTTCTTGATGTTGGGTAAAGTGGCTTTCGAGTTCTCTTCGTTGTCCTTTAGAGCCAAAGTTAAACCATTGACTATGCAGCCCATCCGAAGCTTTCACTTGACCTCTAAAGTCTGTTTCGCCTCTTTCTAACGGATCATAAAACTGAACGGCCCTTACGCTATTGTGTTGTTTGAGTCGACGTAGTTGTGCCAGTTCCGTTGGTGTTACGTGGGCAAAGTCACTGAGCATAATCAATTCGCTGCCTTTTGGGGTGAGCGTATGAAGTGTCTCCAATACTTGTGTATAAGGCAGTGTACGAGTGTCGTTGCTTGCAGTACGAGTTACTTGCGCATTATGTATGTCGACTATGGCGTTAAGAATCCGCAGCCCTTGTCTTTGTAAAGAAGAGGGGCGAAATTCAAGACATTGATGTCCGTCATCAATCACTGCGCCGATGCGATCTTTTTTAGCTAGAGTTAGCCAAATTAGAACACTGGCAAAGTGGGCCAATTGAACGGATTTGAGTACATACTTAGATCCAAAATGTAGACTAGAACTTAGATCAAGATAAAGAATGACCGCTTGCTCTTTATCTTCTGCAAACAACTTTGTATGTGCTTTACCGGTCCTAGCGGTGACTCGCCAATCAATGCTGCGAATATCGTCGCCAGGTTGATATTGGCGTACCTCCATAAAATCCATACCTCGCCCTTTTTGGCGACTGGTATGGTTACCACTCATCTGCGACCAGAGACTCTGTGCTGGTGGTAACCAACGTACAGATTGAGTGCGATATTGGAGCAGCTCTTCAAGGGTTAATGTCACCCCATTCGCATGAGGTGGTAATGAATGTGTAGCGGACATATCACTCACCTGTTTATGCACTGCCAACAAGGTTTAGCAGTTTATCGATGACCTGGTTTGCCGTAATGCCTTCCGCTTGAGCGTGATAACTCAACAATAAACGGTGGCGCAGTACCGGATAAGCCATGGTTTGAACATCTTCCGGAGAGACAAAATCACGACCAGCAAGCCAAGCGTGCGCACGTGCACAGCGATCAAGAGCGATGGTGGCACGCGGACTCACACCCATTGACAACCACTTGTCCAACTCAGTGTCATATTCGTTGGCTTGACGTGTCGCCATCACTAAACGGACGATGTACTGCTCTATCGTTTCCGCCATATGAATATCCAACACTTCTTTACGTGCGGTGAATATATCGTGTTGGCTTAACATTGGGCGTTCAACCTTTGCTTCGCCTTTTGCTTCTCCGCGGTTAATACGCAAGATAGACAGCTCATGCTCCGCATCTGGGTATTCCACTTCTAAATGCAATAAAAAGCGGTCTAGCTGCGCTTCAGGAAGGGGGTAGGTCCCTTCTTGCTCTATCGGGTTTTGAGTTGCCATAACCAAAAACAACTCTGGCAGCGGGTAGGTATGACGACCTGCTGTGACTTGTTTCTCTGCCATTGCTTCAAGCATTGCCGCTTGTACTTTGGCTGGCGCACGGTTTATCTCATCCGCAAGAATAAGCGAGTTGAAGATAGGACCTGATTGGAAAGTGAATTCTCCGGTTTCGGGACGGAAGATATCGGTGCCGGTTAAATCGGCTGGCAGCAAATCAGGGGTGAACTGAATGCGGTGGAAGTCGCCTTCAACACAGTCTGAGAGTGATTTTACTGCACGGGTTTTTGCTAACCCAGGAGGGCCTTCAACTAAAATATGCCCATCCGCAAGAAGCGCAACAAGCAGTTGCTTTACCAGATCTTGCTGTCCGATGATCTGCGACTCTAAGTATTGCTGAAGAGTTTCGAAGTTAGATTTATGCATGCTTTGGACTCTCGGTATCCATATGATTTTCGTGTTGAGTATTGGTCATTTTCCATGTGAAAAAAGTTCCAACGCTCTATTGCAATTTATCTTTTCAATATTGGGACGCTACAGAGAATTGCAAGTACGTGCTATCTCTGAAAGTGCTTATTTGACAGTGTGTTACATTTATTTTTCATAATATAATGAGAAATGCCTCTAGTTTTGTATATATGAGCCGATAAAGATTCCGTGGTGTGCGTGTCATGAGATATGCACCTGATTCCCCTTGTGGGGCCAATAACAAGTGATTCTTTTAAAAGGTCCGAATATGTTGAAACTTCATTCCTTGAGCATCAAACAGAAGGTTGTACTTGGCATTACGTTTGCTGTTCTAGCATCAACAATCATTGTTGGTGTTATGGCTCAGCGTCATGCGAGAGATGTATTGAGCCATCGTCTTATTGACATCGAGCTACCTGCGATGTTGCAGCAAATCAATACCGAAATTGACCGCGAAGTTGTCGAAATGCAACAAGCGGCAAAACAGCTGGCTACAAACGAATTTATTGTTGAAGCCCTATCTAATACAGACCGTGATCCGTCAGTAGAAGTTCAGTTGGTTCAGCAGCTCAATAACGTTAAATCACAGTATGGTCTTAATGATGCTTCGGTAGCGAATCGTCAAACGGCATATTACTGGAACCAAAACGGGTTCTTACGTCAACTTAACCAAACGCAAGATGCTTGGTTCTTTGGATTTACGTCGTCTGGTCAAGAAACGTCCGTGAGTGTGTTCCAAGAGGCAAATGGCGAAGTGAAAATGTTTGCCAATTTCCAAGATCTTAATGGTACATCAATGTCAGGTCTCTCTAAATCTATGGGAGATATGGTTGCTTTGCTCAATGGGTTTAAAATTGAAGATACGGGTTACGTGTTCCTCTCTAATGAACAAGGCCAGATTCAAATACACCGCCAACAAGGTAAGAACCAAACTTCTATCACTAAACTATTTGGTAGTGACGCAAGTGCGCTGTTGAACAAAAATAGCTTCAACCTAATTAATGTGGAGTTTGAAGGGCAGGATACTTTTGTTTCTAGTTTGTATGTTCCTTCAATGAACTGGTTTGTTATTGGCGTGGTTCCCGTTGATGAAGTATTCGCAGACCTGAATGCGACAGCTAAAAAAATGCTGTTTACGACCATCATTGTTGCCGTTGTATTCATCCTCATGGGCGTATGGTTAGCAAACAGCATTACGAAACCAATCCGACTGATTGCCGATCGTTTTACCGACCTTGGGCAAGGTGAAGGCGATTTGGCGCAGCGTATTGAAATTAAGGGTAATGATGAAATTGCTCAGCTTTCAAAAGGCTTTAATGGATTTATTGAGAAGATTCATGCCACGATGAAAGAGGTTGCTTTAACCAGTGGCTCATTAAGTCAAGCGGCAGAAAGTGTGTCAACGAAAGCAACATCCACACACGACAACAGCCAAGAGCAGCGTGATCAAACCATTCAAGTAGTTGCAGCTATCAACCAAATGGGGGCGACCATCAGTGAAATTGCATCGAACGCTGCTACCGCGGCTGATACGGCAAATCAGGCTTCAGATAACACTCAAACTGGTCGAGAAGTTGTGATGAAAGCAAAAGAGGTGATCAGCCGCCTAGCCGATGATGTTGAAACAACCAATATTGTTGTGACGCAGTTGGCATCGACAACCAAAGATATTGGCTCGATTCTGGGTGTAATTCGTGACATCTCTGAGCAAACGAATTTACTTGCGCTAAACGCTGCAATTGAGGCTGCTCGTGCTGGTGAGCAGGGACGTGGTTTTGCGGTTGTTGCTGATGAGGTAAGAAACCTAGCTTCACGCACGGCTGATTCTACAGAAGAGATTCAGCGCATGATCAATCAGCTTCAAAGTGACGCACAAGACGCGGTAAGTGCTATGGAAGCGGGCAAAGCGGTCACCATAGAAGGGGTTACTTCTACCGATGAAGCAGTCGAGGTCTTAATCAGTATCTCTGAACGAATCACCGACATCTCTGATCGTAATACACAAGTTGCAACGGCGACGGAAGAGCAATCCACGGTGGTGCATACCATTAATCAAAATATCGAAGAAATCAACGCGATAAATGAAATGACAACCGCGACAGCAGAAGAGTTGGCGGATGCAAGTCGCGATCTTCAAGCGCTCTCTTCTCGTTTGGACAAGATGGTTGGTAGCTTCAAGTTATAGAGTTGGATAGAATAGGCGAAGTTTAAAAGTTCAATCATTAATTTTAGGTAAGTACTATGAATGACTTCGAAAAAGAACTAGAGCAAATTTCTCAAGAAACCGCTCAGGAGCCAGAAGTAAAACTGCCGTCGCTAGAAGAGCAAAAAGCGATCGTCGCTGAGCTGAAAAAGCTGGAAGCGGAAGGTAAGCTGACGCCAGAAGTGTTAGAACAACACTTTGGTAAGTTTAACCAAAAAAACGCAGTTCCAATCCACTAAGTTAGGTGGTGTTTTGCCTCTAACGTGCGTGATTAAATCACCTGCTCAAACACAAAAAGGGAGTTTATACTCCCTTTTTTAATGTCTGAAAAATGCTAATACCTCTCATATACTTGCCACTTAAAAATTATTGACACTTCAATGAGTTATTAATTAGTACTAGTGATTTTCATACTTGACAATACTACCGCTCTATCTAAATCTATTGCGTATTTCAATAAAAACGACCAAGGGAATGCGATCAGGATGGAGCAGCAAAAAAAAAGAAACGTTATTTTAATCACGGAGGGAAGTCTACAGTCATCTCTGTTGAAAGATGTATTGGAGACCAAACTCGGTATTAGTGTTGCTCTAATCACGCCAGATAATCTGATTCACGGAGTGTTACATGAATCTCTTGCATCAGCCATTATTGTTGATTGCAGCGTGATCACGGATGAAATTTTTCGCCGTTATGCGGAGTTTAAAGCGGCCAAGCAGAAAGACACGCTTGAAATCTTAATTAATTGTGAGCAATCCATATCGACAGAAGACCTCTTTGCTTGGCGTACTTTGGCCGGTATTTTCTATACCTCTGATGATATAAAAACGTTGCAAGTTGGTATTGGTAAGGTGCTTCAAGGAGATATGTGGTTCAGCCGTAAGTTTTCTCAGCAGTATATTACTTACCTTCGTCGACATTGCAAACCTATAAATAAGAATGTTTCCGCTATTTTGACCAAACGAGAGCAACAAATAATTACCTTTCTTTCCATGGGGGCGTCCAATCAACAAATCGCCGAACAATTATTCGTCAGCGAGAATACGGTAAAAACGCATTTACATAATATTTTCAAGAAGATTGATGTGAAAAATAGAGTTCAAGCACTTATTTGGGCAAAGGAAAATATTTCAGACAACTCGTTAACGGTGTAATGCTATTGCAATATTAGGTTGCCTAATTTAGTAAACTCTTAATAATTTCAGTGACCTGAATGTGTTAAAAGTGTTTCTTTTATGAGAAACACTTTTTTTGGTTCTCTTTTTAATAACTTTAGAATTTAAAAAAGTAGCAAATAACTTTACTCTGTGAACTAGGACTTACATATCAAACTAAGTGCTGACGATTAACTACTAATTTAAGAATGTTAAGTCACTGAAAGTATGAGAAACATTATGGAACAGTATATGGAAAAGCCTGAAATCCTAATGCTCACTCAACAAAGTTTACAGAGTGAAAACTTTAAGGAAATGCTTTCTAAAAATACAGAAACTAAAATAACGATCATTGATACTAAAAACCCTAGTTATCATGAACTCATTCCGGAACGCTACTTTTTGCTTGTTGATTTTTCAGTTGAGATTCCTTCCGAAACTTTAGTTTATTTAAAAGATAGTAATAAAGTGCTAGGAACCATAATGCTTAATCTAGGTTATGACTTAGACACAGAAGAACTCGCTTCTTGGCCTCATGTAAAAGGTATATTTGGTCCAGGAGATTCAATGGACAAGGTTTGTCAGGGATTAAAAGCAATAATAAAAGGGGATAATTGGCTGTCTCGAAGATTACTTGATCAGCTAGTAAATTATTATCGAGGCAGAGAAGTAAATAGCATTATCGAACCTGCTATTGAGGTTGAGCTTACTCGGCGTGAAGTTCAGGTTTTAAAAATGTTGAAAGAAGGTGGTTCAAATATGGAAATCGCTGATTCTTTATTTATCAGCGAGCATACTATTAAATCACATCTATACAATATTTTTAGAAAGTTAGAAGTAAAGAACCGTACGCAAGCTACAAGTTGGGCTAAGAGAAACCTGTAGTACTAGTATTAACTTGCTGTATTTAAAAGAAAATGTCCTATAAAGTACTAAATTTTATATTTATTATTAAAATGTCAGTCTGAAATATCATCCCATATTCAAACTTATTCCTATTCAGTTGACTATTAGACTTCTCATGTCGTGACGAATCTAGTCAGACGTGGAACAGAAGGTCTATTCAATTAATAAGCTAAGAGGGAATAAAAATGAGCGCAAGTGACAATGACACGTATTTAGGCGATGCAGGTGTAAATAACCAATTTGCTGATTTCGATGGCGGCGATGATTTGTTTATCGGTTTTGGTGGTAATGACTCGTTTGTTGGCGGTGGCGGTAATGATTATGTGATCGGCGGCGACGGTGATGATCGCCTAATTGGTGGTGCTGGAGATGATTTGTTAAAAGGTGGGATTGGTGATGATCTATTAAAAGGAGGTTTTGGAAACGATAAGCTTTTAGGTTTGTTGGGTGATAACAAGCTATTAGGAAACACTGGTGATGATATTCTTGTTGTAGGGGCTGGAGATAACATATTGGTAGGTGGGAGTGACAGTGACAAGTTTGTGTTCACGGATAAGTTTGGTGGCCATGGCGAAGCAAAGGTTATGGATTTCACCATTGGTGAAGATTCTTTGCACATTATTAGCGACTCGGTTACAGCCTTCGGTGATTTAAGCTTTAGCTACGATGCAGTTGGGAATGCAGTGTTTACCGATGGGGCTGATCTAACAGTGAAACTTATTGGCGTGACTGAAACTGACATCAACACCTATGGTGCAGATCTGTTCGTAATCTAAACGACTGAAAATAACTCTGGATGGGAATTAGTTTGCGTGGCTCTGCCATGCTGAAGCGAACTAACCGGACACTCTAGAGCGATTTGAGGTTACCTTAAGCTAGGCGCTAGTATTTCTGGCGCCTACAATTTTCACGTTAAACGGAAGTAGTCGTGCAAAAAACGGTTTTCAAAGAAGTGAAACAAAAACTATGCACGCTTGCGGGCTTGCTGATCGTTTTTAGCCTTTTTATCAACTTATTGGTTCTCTCGATTCCGCTGTACATGCTTCAAGTGTACAACCGAGTGATATCTTCCTACTCAACCGATACTTTATTCTTGCTCACTGTCATCGTAATTGTCGCGCTGTTAACCATGTCCATCATCGACATTGCACGAGCACAAATGAGTAAATCTTTTGGTTATTGGATGGACACAAAACTCTCCGCTTTCATGCTCAAGCGCACGATTCAATATCAATCACATACCGGGAAGAGTTATACCTCGCAAACTCTGAGAGACATTCAGAACATCAAAAGCTTTTTGAGCAGTCAAGCACCTTATCCACTGTTGGATGCGCCCTGGACACCGCTGTTTATTTTATTTGTGTATTTATTGCACCCGATACTAGGTCACATAGCGTTACTTGGATCTATCGTATTGTTTAGCCTAGGTCTACTCAATGAGCTGATGACGCGTAAAACAATGCAAGAGAGCGAAGTCAGAGCGATTTCTCATATCAACAACGCTGAATTAGCCACGCAAAACTCCAATTCAATTCTCGCAATGGGGATGATGAATGCATTTTTAGAGAAGTGGCAGTCGCGCGTGAGTGAAGTGAATGTGCTTGAAGAGCGAGTTGCAGGTAAGTCCATCTACATGGCTAACTTTTCTAAGTTTGTACGTGGCTCATTACAGATATTTTTACTGGGAGGTGGTGCATGGTTAGTTATCCAACATGAGATAACGGCAGGGGCGATGATCGCGAGCTCCATATTAATGAGTCGGGCATTATCGCCGATGGAGCAGGCGATAGGCACGTGGCGAAGCGCGATGTCTGCTAAAGGCGCCTATAAAAGGTTGAAAGAAATCGATGCGATCGTGCGCCAAGATGAATCAGATATGCCACTGCCTAAACCAAAAGGACACTATGAGCTTTCCGGACTGGCCTATCGCCATCCTGGAGCAACTGAACCAGTGCTCTCATCGCTCAGCTTATCGATTCCTCCGGGTGTTGCTGTTGGGGTGATTGGCCCTTCTGGTACGGGTAAATCGACGTTTGCTCGGCTGCTATTAGGTACGGTTAAGCCGTTAGCGGGTAAAGTGACTCTTGATGGTATGGAAGTCTCCGTATGGGCATCTGAAGATCGCGGCGTACATTTTGGGTATCTCGCTCAAGAGGTGGAGTTATTTCCTGGCACAATTCGAGAGAACATCGCACGCTTTAAAGAAGAAGACCCCGCTAAAGTCATCAAGGCGGCGCAACTAGCAGGATGTCATGAATTAATACTCAAGAAAAACAAAGGCTATGATTGCATTATTGGTGAAAATGGCCGTGGTTTATCTGGGGGGGAAAGGCAGAGAATCGCTCTTGCAAGAGCCGTTTATGGCGACCCATCTATTGTGATTTTCGATGAAGCGAATGCCAACCTCGATGGTGAGGGAGAGGCTGCATATCAACGTTTGATTGCCCATTTAAAAGCACAGAGTACAACGATTATCGTCATTGCCCACAATCCGAGTACGTTGCGACAAATGGATAGGCTGTTGTATTTGGCTGACGGCCGAGTCAAGTTATACGGCGCTAAAGATGAAGTATTAAAACGTTTGATGGGCGAAGAAAGAACAGATATCCCAAGGGTAAGAAATGAGCAATCAACTGCCAACCGTTAATCAGAGTTCTACCGAGATCGTATATCGTTTTAGCCCCAAAGCGAGACTAAGCTTTCGAAAACCAATTTTACTCGGTGTGGTGACCTTAAGTGTTTTTCTTGGAGGTCTTGGCTACTGGGCTGCAACAGCCAAGTTAGAAAGTGCAGCGATTGCTTATGGTGATTTGTCAGTTCTCACTAAGCGACAAGAAATTCAGCATTTAGAAGGCGGTATTATTGAAAAGCTATATGTACAGGAAGGGGATTTAGTCGAAAAAGGTCAGTTATTAATTCAACTTTCTAAGCGTCAAGCTATGGCTAAGTTGGATTCGTTAAGTGGTCGTTTTATCCATACTCTAGCAAAGGAAAACCGTTTAAGTGCGGAGCTTGATGAGCTTCCAACGATTGTATGGTCTGATGATCTTGAGAGCATTCCCCGTGTCGATATCGTCCAAGAAGCACAACTGGTTCAAAACAAGATCTTTGAAGCGAGAAAGCGATTCTTTGATAGTAAACTGAGTATCATTGAGCAGAGTATTTCTGGAGCAAATTTAGAGCTTGAAAACCTTCAGCAAACCAAAGTGATTGAGACGGAACGGCTCAACTTTATTGCTGAAGAAATAGATAGTAACCAAGCCTTGGTGCAAAAAGGTTTCTCGGGGAAATCTACCTTACTTCAACTCAAGCGCCTAGCAGCGGAGGTGAGAAGTACCTTAAGCCAGTTAGACAGGCAGTCGCTCACCGTTAGAAAAAGGTTAGATGAGAACCTAGCGCAAATTGAAGAGTTGAAGCTTGAAAGGCTGAATGAGATTGTCGAGGAACTACGAAATACCAAAACGGAAATTGTCGCAATTCGGGAAGAATATCGCTCCGCTCAAGATATTGTCGCAAGAACGACGATCAACGCACCTATTTCTGGTCGCGTAGTCAACATGCAAGTGTTTACCGAAAAAGGTGTGATTGGCTCGGGTGAAACGTTACTAGAACTGGTCCCGCAAGACGATAAGTTGTTAGTCGAGGCTCGTGTTAATCCTCAGGATATTGATTTAGTGAATCCAGGCCAGCAAGCGCATGTTCGTCTGACCGCTCTGAATGCACGGACGTTGGCACCTTTAGACGGTACTGTGCTGACGATTTCTGCCGATAAGCTCTCGCAAGAAAACCAAGAAGATTTTTATCTCGCTAGAATTGCAATTTCACCGGAAGATGTGACAAAACATCGTTTAACCTCAGGCATGAATGCCGAAGTGCTTATTTTATCTGAGCCACGAACGCCATTGAGCTACCTAATAAAGCCAATTACAGAAAGCATGAATCGCGCCTTCAGAGAGGAGTAATTTCAAAAAGACTTGAGTGAGCACGGACAACAGACAAAATAATTTGTTATCGTTAGCTGTTACTGGGCCGTATTTTTATTCGAGGGAGCCGTGGAATGGAGAAAGTGCAGTTAGTTGTCGATTTTCTTCTCACTCATAAATTGATTTTTACCGCACTGATCTTTGCGATTATGTGGTTAATTCGTCGTGCAATTTTATCGATGATTCGTGGTGATCACGCTTTTCTCTCAGAAGATCAGCGTAGTTGGATGTCCAGAACTAAAAATGGCACCTTTGCTGTTACATTACTGATTTTATTTATTTTATGGCAATCAGAAATTAACGAGTTTGCTCTGAGTGTAACGGCGATTGCCGTTGCCATTGTAGTGGCATCCAAAGAAATCATTTTGTGTTTTACGGGTTCGATTCAAAGAGCAAGTTCACGTTCTTTTCGCGTTGGGGACTGGATTGAGGTCGGGAAGTTATGCGGTGAAGTGATTGAGCACAATATGATGGCGACGGTGATTCAAGAGATCGACCTGCATCATGGGCAATATCATTACACCGGCAAAACAGCGACATTGCCTAATAGTATGTTCTTTACCTATCCAGTAAAGAACCTCAACTTCATGAAGCGGTACGTTTACCACAACTTTTCTGTAGTGGTGAAAGACTTCGTCAATTTGTATCCACTGCTACCGATTTTAACTGATAAAATTGAAGAACATTGCAGTTACTTTGCTGATGTTGCACATCGTTACAATGCGATGATTGAAAAACATGCCGGTGTTGACCTTCCTGGTTCTGAGCCACATATGCATATTTCTAGTAACATTAATGGTGAACAAATTCTGCACGTGATGATTTTCTGCCCAACCGATAAAGCGAACCACTTAGAGCACTTAATTCGTAAGGACTTTATGGAACTTTATGAGCAACGTTTTCCTGTAGTGCGAGAAGAATAGAGCATCGTACTTCGCCTTTAATTTCAAACCCCGCTATCAAAATAGCGGGGTTTGTTTTTCTTAGCGTATTTTTAGGCTGTAACAATATTCCCAACTTAGCTGAATTTACTCTTCAGCATTAAAAATAGGAAGTAAGTGCTGCCTATAATAGCGACCAACGTGCCAGCTGCGACCTGACTTGGATAAATAGCGATTTGTCCTAGCCAATCTGCCCACAACATTAGGGTTGCGCCAATTAAGGCACCGACACACAGTTGCTCTTTCACTTTTCTTGCTCCTAACATCATCGCCATATGGGGAGCGACCAAGCCAACAAAAGATATTGGACCAACTGTAGCGGTAGAAAAGGCGCATAACAAAGCAACGATGGTGAGCATAAGCGTATTGGCTACGGTAGGGTTAAGCCCTCGTGCATTTGAGAATTGTCGCCCGATGGAAATTAGTGTTAGCCAACGAGAAATCGAGAATACAGCGGCAAGCAGAACTATTATGGCCAAACATAGCATCAGTGCGGTGTCGGCTGTGACTCGATAAATAGAACCAGTTAGCCACAATAAAATTTTGTAACTGTCACCTGAGCCTTGAGCTAGCGAAAATTGAACGAGGGCTTCTAATAGTGCCGTTAGTGCGATGCCGGACAACACGAAGTTAGATGGATTAAAATGGCTTCGTTTACCGATAACCAGCAATAACATCAATACGGACATACTTCCGAAAAAAGCGATACCCCAGCTAAATGCGGAGAGAAGCGACCCAGCGATGACTCCTGTCGTAATAATGGCAAACGTGGCTCCGGAAGACACACCGAGAATATCGGGACTTGCCAGAGGGTTATAAACAATGCGTTGCAAAATGATTCCGGCAACGGATAGCGCAATACCGACAGAGAGTGCGGTTAACATTCTCGGCCAACGCAATTGCCATTGGAACTCACCTGGCACAGACCATTGAATTCCGTTTATACCATGGGTAACGAATGAGTAAGCTAGAATCCCAACCAGACTGAATAGCGCAATGCTGCATACCGCGCGTTTAGAAAGCGCCGTTTTTCCTTGGCTCATTGAAAGGTTAAGTTGATCGGTTGCCGTCAGCTTTTTACGAGTAAACCAAATTAAAGCGGGAGCGCCAATAGCTGCAGCCGCTACGCCGCTAGGAATGGTTTCCTCTAACCATAAGCTCAGCGAGATAGCGGCAGAGTCTGTGATGATTAGTAGCATTGCGCCCAAAAGCATGCTGCTGATCAATTCGTCGCGCGGTGTTCTTGCCCCCATCGCTCTGGCAATATTGGGTGTCAGTAATCCGATGAAGCTGATAATGCCAACTGCGGTGATTGAGGCAGATACCAGCCAAATACCCATCACCATTAACGCACCAAACGCGGGTAATACCGCTAAGCCTCGGGCTGCTGCGCCTTCTTGTCCTAGTTTCATTAAGGTCAGAATACGTGGTGCGACGATCAAAATTACGATTGCGATAGCGCAGCGAGGCAATAACCACTCAAACCAATCCCAGCTGTATTGAGAGAGGTCTCCTGCTCCCCACATAAAAATATTCTGTGCGAACTGGGCGTTTAAAATAATAATGGCTGTGGCGATAGAACCGAGCAAGATATTGATCACCATCCCCGAAACGACCAGCGGCAAACCTGTCATGTTACGCACACCGGCAATTGATACGATCAGGCCAAACGCCACTAAAGCCCCAACCATTGCGGCTAATGCAGAGTAATCGGCGACCCAATCGACGAACCAAATGTTTACCACGACTAATGCAAGCCAAGCACCAGAAGAGGTGCCAAGAGTCAACGGCGAGGTGAGGTTATTCTGCGTTAATTGCTGCATTAAGCTGCCGGTGAGACCAAGCATGGCACCAACAAGCAGGGTCATACTTAACCTAGGAAGCTGCGCTTGCGTAAAGAATACGTCACGAAACTCGGTTGCTACCTCTGGTTTTGTTAATAATTGCCATTGTTCGAAAAGTGATAAATTAGTATCAATTTGTAGGCTAAAGACGCTAAGTAACGTAATCAGCGCCAGATAACCAATATAATGTTTCGTTCTCATTGTTCTGGTGCCAACTCTATTAGACTGTCGGTAATCGCTTCAGCGGTGTATTGCAAAGACATGGCACCGCCATACGCCCACACTGCTCTGACTGAATTTACCCGCTGCTTTTTCACAAACGGCATCGCTTGCCAAAGTGGCGACTCTTTCAGTTTTCGTTCTTCTGGGAAAGGCTGTACGTAGAGAACGTAGCTGTTTTGAAGGCTCTGAAGCCGATTGATTCGATCTTGCTTTACTCCCCACGCACGTGGGTCCTCTTTAATTGGAGCCTGTAATCCCAGTTTTCTAACCACGTAGTCAGTGGTGGAGTTTTCGGTTGCAAGTAATACAGTATTCGGGGTTGAAAATCGCATCACAAGAACGCTGAGTGGAGCAGAGTAATAGTGGCGAATTCGCTGGCGCATCTGCGCAAATGAAGCATCTAATTCTGCCAATTTCTGTTCAGCAAGTGCCTCTTTATTGAATAGCTTGCCGAGCGTACGAAAGTGACGAATGGCCGTTTCAGCTGCGGCCTCATTTTCAGAAAAATTAGGTAAATAGATTACCGGAGCAATTTGTTTGAGTAACGGAATCAAGTCTTGCTGTGGAGACGCAGCAAGGATGACATCTGGTTTCAAACTGGCTATTTTTTCTAAGTTGGGTTCTGCTCGGGTCCCAATATCTTCAATTGACTCTGGTGCGGTTGGATTGACTACCCATTGGCGGTAGCCTGGTAAATTTGGGGCTGCGATTGGCTCTACGTTTAGCGCCAAAACTTGTTCTAAGATGTCCCAGTTTAAGGCAACAACGCGTTGTGGCGCTTGCTCAAAACTATGCTCACCATATTCA
Source organism: Vibrio sp. 397 (assembly GCF_033339395.1). NCBI lineage: Bacteria > Pseudomonadati > Pseudomonadota > Gammaproteobacteria > Vibrionales > Vibrionaceae > Vibrio > Vibrio sp. 397. The sequence continues at coordinate 450,830 of NZ_JAWOUN010000003.1, forward strand.
TCAGTAATGGTGATTTTTGCATTTGCGTTGGTCATAAAAAATGCCGATAGGAAGGCAGATTGCATAACCAAAGTAAGTAAACGAGCCATTATGCGCATACAACAGCCACCTTTTGGCTCGCTAATGTGTTAGCCGGGCTTGGGTGCTCAATCAGCTTAATTGGTGACTCATATAGTTTAGAAAGGCGTGCCTCGTCTAACAACATGTCGGCGTTGCCTTCAAAGGCAATTTTGCCTTTTTTGAGCGCAACAATGTGGGTGGCGTAGCGCAGTGCTAAGTTCAGATCGTGCAGGATCACGATAATGCCTACATTCTCGGTTCGATTCAGTTCTGCCAGCAGCGCCATTAGTTGAAACTGATGGTGAACATCGAGCGCCGAGGTTGGCTCATCGAGAATTAAAATTGGCGATTGTTGAGCCAGTAGCATAGACACCCAAGCACGTTGGCGCTCACCGCCCGATAAGTCATCCGCCAAAGCTTGAGCAAAAGGTGTAACCCCTGTTCGTTCCATAGCCTGCGTGATGATCTGTTTGTCTTCGGTTTTCCAACGACCAAGTGCCCCACGCCACGGAAAGCGACCTAAGCGCACTAGCTCTTCGACCGTTAAACCAGCTGAAGAGGGCAGCTTTTGTGGCAAATAGGCGATCTGTTTTGACAACTCTTTGGTTTTAAGTGATGAAAGGGAAGTATCGTTTAGTGTTACCGTGCCTTTATCTGGTGGCATTTGACCAGAAAGCAGGTTCACCAGTGTCGACTTACCTGAACCGTTATGGCCTAAAACGACCGTTAGCTCATTTGTTGGGATGTTAAGTTGTTCGATGCCGAGGATCTGACGTCCACCTCGCACGATCTCAATATTAGACAGTTGAAACATGGATGGCTCTTAGGAGAAAACTCCCCTCAATAGAGGGGAGTAGAAGTACAATTACCAGCGGTAGTTTGCGTTTAGCATAACAGAGCGAGACTGGCCGTAGTAACACCAGTAATCGCAACCTGAAACAAACTCTTTATCTAGGATGTTGTTCACGTTTAGCTGTGCTTGCCACTGTGAAGTGATGTCGTAAGTGACTGACGCATCCCAAAGAGTGACAGAAGGAACCGTTAGGTTCGAGCTCTTAGGGTTATCTTTTGACTCACCTACGTAGCGCACACCAGTACCGATATTGAGGCCTGGAATCAGGCTGTAGGCGCTGTAGTCTACCCATGCAGACGCTTGATGCTCAGGAATAAGTGCGGCTTGTTTTTTACCTTGGCCAAAGCTCTCATCTGTTTTCGCTTTAGTGTAGGTGTAGCTTGCCATCAGTTTTAGATCGTCGGTTAGCTGCGCCGTGCTTTCTAGCTCAACACCTTGAGATGTCACTTCACCTGTTTGTGTCGCAATCCATGTTGATGGGTTTGTGACCAATGCATTCTTTTGCGTGATGTCGAACCATGCAAGGTTGATAAAGCCATCCATAAAGCTTGGCTCATACTTCACACCCACTTCTACTTGCTCGCCTTCCAGCGGTTTGTAAAGTTCATTGGTTGCCGCATCAATAGTGCTGATCACTTCAAACGACTGAGAGTAGTTTGCGTAAGGTGACAGGCCATTGTTTGCAAGGTACATCACACCCGCACTTAGAGAGAGCTGACCATCATCACGAGATTCACTTTGATCAACGGTAGCGCCTTTGCCAGAGTTTTCTGTTTTCACCCAGTCGTAACGAGCACCGATGTTACCAATCCACTGTTCATGCAGTTTCAATTGGTATTGTGAATAGAGACTTGCTTGAGATTTCTCAATCTCACGTTTCACGTTGTTGGCAGGATCAAGAGGGGTGAAGTTACCGTAAACTGGGTTCCACGGATTGATGGTGCCAAATGCGTAGTTGTCCTGCTCGTCGCCATCGGTTTTGTGGAATTGCAGATCCATACCGATAAGCACTGTGTGCTCTGCGTTGTCTGTCATCCAGTTACCGACAGCATTGTTATCGAACGTGATGCTCTGGTTTTTTCCGTCACGGAATACGATGCCTTGCGTTAACTCTTCTTTCGCTGGATCGTTGTTTGAGAACGCGTAAGAGCTGCGCAAGTACAACTCATTCGAACCGTAGTTGAGGTTTTGCGAGAGTGACCACGTGTCATTGATGTCGTGCTCTAGTAAGTAACCTAGAGAAAACTGCGTGCGTTCGTATTTATCGTAGTTTGGCTGACCAAGGTTAGTCGAAGGATCGATTTTGCCAAAGTTAGAACCAATCAGAGTACCTGCTGCCGGGAAGAATGGGTTAGTTGGTACACCGTCATCATGAAGGTAAGTTGCCAAAACGGTCAGCATTGTACGGTCAGAAATGTCGAACTCGACACTTGGCGCTAGGTAGAAACGCTCGTTATTTGTGCCGTCCAGTTCACCATCTTGGCTTGTCATCAAGCCAACCAAACGATAGCGCACAGTGCCTGCGTCGTTTGCTTCGTCAGCAATGTCAAAACCTACGGATTGGTGTTGGTTGTTGCCAACTTCGACTTTTACTTCGCCTTGAGGCGTAAACGTTGGTTTTTTCTGAACAGCATTCACGATACCGCCTGGTGCCGATTCACCAAACAGAATAGCCGATGGACCTTTAACGACTTCTACACTTTCTAGGCCGTAAGGTTCGACCAACCATGTGTAGTAACCATCGCGGAATAGGCGGTTGCCGTTTAGGTAAGTCGCTGCATCAAATCCACGAACTTTGAACCAATCAGTGTCGTTGTCTGCGCCATAAGGCTGAGCGGTTACACCAGACGTGTAGCGTAATGCTTCATCTAGCTTTTTCGGTGCACGAACACGAAGTTCATCTTCAGAAATGATAGATACGCTGCGCGGCGTTTCTGCTGCCGGGGTTTCTACTTTAAGTGCTTGCGCGGTGACCGTTATGGTCTCCATGGCAATCACGTCATCTTGTACGACGTCTTCTTGAGCTTGTGCTGTGAATGCAACCACTGCTGTAGGTGCTAAAGCACAAACCAACGCGTTGCGGATAGCGATGGTCAGTGAGTTATTCTTTTGCATAAATCTATTCCCGATAATTATGATTAACGCTAAACTTAATTGTAATTATTATCATTTGAGCTTTTGTTTCGGTATTTTACTGACTTTTGTATCAAAAGATAGTAAAACGTTCGCAAATTCATTCGCGGTACCTAAAGTCATTGTTATGTTCAATTGGTTTGAAAAACTGACCCAACCCTTTCCCCAGATGGAAACCGAAAAGCCACCGAAGACGCTATTTGGCTTTTGTCGTTTTTACACTCGTGGCTTTGAAGCCCCTTTACTCGTTATGGCAGTGTTCAGTGCGCTTATTGCCATCACAGAGGTGACGCTGTTGCGTTATATGGGCGAGCTCGTCGATATTCTCTCTAATCAAGATCGCGCAACATTCTGGCAAGACCAGGGTGATCGCATGCTAATGATGCTGTTCTTAGTGGCGGTTGTGATGCCAGCTCTCGGTTTTGTCCACTCAATGGTGATGCACCAAACGTTATTGGGTAACTACCCGATGTCTATCCGTTGGTTGATTCACCGTTACTTGCTAAAACAAGCGGTTGGATTTTTCCAGCGTGACTTTGCAGGCCGAGTTGCGACCAAAGTGATGCAAAGTGCGTTAGCGGTACGAGAAACGGTCATGAAGCTGGTGGATGTACTGGTTTATATCAGCGTTTATTTTCTTTCGATGCTCTGGATGATGGGCGAAGCCGATGGTTTGCTAATGTTGCCTATTGTGATTTGGATAGGAATGTACGCGGTTATCCAGTTCTACTTTATCCCTAAAATGAAACAAGTAGCGACGGAGCAAGCGGATGCTCGTTCTGTAATGACTGGGCGCATTGTCGATTCTTACACCAACATATCTACCGTAAAGCTATTCGCGCACTCGCAAAGAGAGTTGGAATACGCAGAAAGCAGCATGAAGCAATTTTTGGTGACGGTTTACCGCCAAATGCGCATGGTGACTTGTTTACTGTTTAGTGTGGATGCCATCAACTATTTGCTGCTGATGTCTATTAGTGCCATTTCGGTTTATCTATGGCTAGATCACGCTGTAACAATTGGTGCTATTGCGATTGCCATCAGTATTGCGTTGCGCGTACAAGGTATGTCGAAGTGGATCATGTGGGAAGTTAGCGCACTGTTTGAAAACATCGGTACAGTAGTAGACGGTATTAATACGATTTCAAACGATGTTGAAGTGAAAGACGTACCAAATGCTAAGCCTTTGCAAATCTCTCAAGGTGAGATCTGCTTTGATCACGTAGGTTTTAACTACAGTGATGAGAAGGCAGTATTTGAGAACTTGAATCTGACTATCAAACCGGGCGAAAAAGTCGGCATTGTCGGTCGCTCTGGGGCAGGTAAATCCACGTTGGTCAACTTGTTGCTGCGCTTTTACGACGTAAATAGCGGTAAGATTTGCATTGATGGACAGGACATTTCTCAAGTTGAACAAGAGTCTCTTCGCCAACACATCGGTATGATCACGCAAGACACCTCTTTGCTGCATCGTTCAATTAAAGAGAACATTCTTTACGGTGATCCAGATGCTTCAATGGATGCCGTTATCGCAGCTGCTGAGAAAGCACATGCTCATGATTTCATTCAATCTCTACGAGACGAGCAAGGTAACGTTGGCTATGACGTTGAAGTGGGTGAACGCGGTGTGAAGCTGTCTGGTGGTCAGCGTCAACGTGTGGCGATTGCTCGCGTGCTGCTGAAAAACGCGCCAATTTTGATCATGGATGAAGCAACGTCTGCACTTGATTCAGAAGTAGAATCGGCAATTCAAGAAAACCTTGAAGTTCTGATGGAAGGAAAAACAGTGATTGCGATTGCTCACCGTTTATCAACGATTGCCGCGATGGATCGTTTGATTGTAATGGATGACGGCAAAATCATTGAGCAAGGATCGCATTACGAGCTGCTGCAATTGGGTGGTGTTTACGCTCAGCTGTGGAAGCATCAAACCGGCGGCTTTTTGTCTGAGCAAGGTGATGCTCAACTACAAGTCATCTAATATGACGCTACACGAAAGAGGAGCAAATGCTCCTCTTTTTTGTGTCTGTCGTTTATACCGAGTAAGTAGGCGTTAATGGGCAACGTTAACTTGTGATTATTCATTGAGTTAGGCCAACTTAATGATGATTATGTTTATAACTTACTGTCGTTATTGAATTTTTTACGCTTTTTTTACGCGAACTCCGAATGGGCTTTTGCTAAAGTTTTCTACATCGAATTTTGGTTGATGTATTTTATGTTTGTTCAATGGCGAGATAACACCTTTCTCTTTTCTACTACCGTGATTGTTGGCGCGGTTGTCGTCTCATGGTTGTTAGACCAACTGTTTGGCTCTACAGCCGCAGTCCTGCTGATTTTACAGTTAGCTGTCGTGGTAGTGGCGTTTCAATGCAACTCGCGATTCGCTTATGCGGCGGCGGTGATCGAAGCGCTGAGCTTCAACTTCTTTTTTACGACACCTCGTTACTCTTTGCAGATGTTTCGTCCGGAAGACATTTTTAATTTAGTCGTGTTTATGGTGGTGGCTTTTATCACCAGCACCTTTGCGGATCTTTATCGTCGGCAGCAGGGAGAGTTAAAACAAACCAAGCTGCAAAACAGCATCCTGCTATCGGTGTCCCATGATCTACGCACGCCGCTAGCAACCATTATTGGAACACTGACCACACTCAACGAGTACATGCCCAAGCTCAATGACTTAGAGCGCAAAGAATTGCTCGACAGTGCGACTTCAGAAAGCCACCGTTTGCACCAATATATCGAGAACCTTTTACAGGCGACTAAGCTCCAGCATGGCACATTAAAAATTACCAAAAAAGATGAGCTGATTGCAGATATTGTGCGGGATGCGGTTTCTCGTTTGCCGAATTACACCGAGAAAGTTTCCATGAATATGGATGATTCCGTTGGTTATTTATCAGTAAGTCGTTCGCTAATCGAACAAGCGATTTTTAATGTGTTGGATAATGCCATGCGATTTTCACCAGAGAATGAATCTGTTGAGGTTTCACTTTCTAAGCAGGGTTCGTCGTGCGTGATTGATGTTCGGGACATGGGGATTGGCATCAAAGCTGAAGATGCGGAAAAAATATTCAGCCTTTTCTATTCCGGTGTGAACAACAAATCGGCCGATTCAGGCACCGGAATGGGACTCGCGGTTGCCAAAGGCATCATCACCGCACACCAAGGATATATTCAATCTATGCCAGTATCAGAAGGGACGCTGATCCGCATTCGACTTCCACTCAATCAAGGAGCAGAGCAGGCGTGAGTTACAAAGTTTTAGTCGTGGACGATGAGCCTCGCATTCATACCTTTATTCGAATTTCGCTGTCTGCTGAAGGGTTTGATTACATTGGCGCGAGTACCATTTCAGAAGCCAAAGCGTGTTTCGAAGCGCATTCGCCGCACGTCATTCTGCTAGATTTAGGCTTGCCCGACGGCGATGGGGCGGAGTTTCTCACTACGCTTCGTCAGACCTATAAAACGCCAGTGCTAGTGCTGACAGCTCGCGATCAAGAAGAGGAAAAAATCCGCCTTTTAGAAGCGGGCGCGAATGATTACTTGAGCAAGCCTTTTGGCGTAAAAGAGCTCATCGCGCGCATCAAAGTGCTGGTTCGAGATTTGGTGGATGAGCAAACCGTCGCTGATGAGCTGGTGGCTGGCCGAGTCAAAATCATCAAAAGTACTCACCAATTTTGGTTGGATCAGAGGGAAATTCCACTCACCAAGAAAGAGTTTTCTTTCATTGAACAGTTGATTCTCAAGCCGGGAAAACTCATTGAGCAAACTCATTTGCTAGCGGTGATTTGGGGAAAAAGTCATGTCGAAGACACTCACTACTTACGTGTGTTAGTGAGTCAACTACGCAAAAAACTGAACGATAGTGCTGACGAACAGCGGCTATTAAAAACCGAGCCGGGGCTGGGTTATCGTTTAGTGCTTGAGACGTCCAAGCACTACTAAATTCCAAATTTAATCAACGTTAATGCCAAGGTTTAGTGCTGGTTATCGGCACTCGAACAGGATTCGTGTTGCCTATTTTCCGTGACGGAAAATCAGTCTAGCCCTTAACGCATTAGCATGTTCTATACATAAAACACAGTTAGGTATTGATATGGCTCACTTTACAGTAATTGGTCTAGGGCGATTTGGCGTTGCCGCCAGCTTAGAACTTATTCATCTTGGACACACCGTAACGGGGGTGGATAGCGACCCGAAAATCGTCGAAAAATACGTCGAAGAGTTAACGCAAGCGGTCATATGTGACGCAACAGACGAAGGTGCACTCAGAGAGTTAGCGCTAGCGAACAGTGATGTGGTGTTGGTGGCGATTGGCGAAGACATGCAAGCCAGTTTGTTGTGTACGCTGGCGCTGAAAAATCTGGGTGTGAAATCCATTTGGGTCAAAGCGAGCACCAAAGCGCACCACACCATCGTGTCTAAGCTTGGCGTACAACGCATTATTCATCCGGAAGAGGAGATGGGCGTAAGAGTCGCGCAGGCACTCAACTATCCGATGGTGAACAACTATTTGGAAATGGGTCATGGTTTGTATGTGGTGGAAATCCACGTTAAATCCAATCTGCACGATATGCCGCTTTCTAAGTTGATCAGCCGAGGCAGTTACAACATTCAGCCTATCTTGGTGAAGCGCGAAGAAGCCGTCTACACCAATATCAATGATGAGTTTGTGCTTAATGAGTTCGACACGCTGTTGCTTTGTGGTAGTCGCGCTGAGCTGAAATACGTCGCTCCAAGGTTGGTGTAACATGGTTTTGTGGCATCCCTCTATTATCCCCATCGAGCGAAAACCCAAAGCGGGCAAAAAATTGTTGGGCGCACCGCCATTAATACTTAGCCTCAGCTTTGCGTGCTTGATCATGCTCGGCACGGTCTTACTCAAACTGCCGATTGCCACCACAGAGCCCATCACTTGGATTCAAAGCCTGTTTACTGCGACATCGGCCATTACGGTGACGGGATTAGTTGTGGTAGACACGGGCACGGCGTTTACGCCTTTTGGGCAAGTGGTTATTGCTTTCCTGATTCAATGTGGTGGCCTAGGTTTGATGACGTTTGCTATCGTGACCTTGCTGGCTCTGGGCGGAAAAATTGGCTTTTTGGAGCGAGCAGTCGCGAGAGAGGCGTTCAACCAGACTGATTCATCGACACTCATTGCCACCGCTAAATCTGTATTGATGTTCGCTCTGCTCGTTGAACTTATTGGTTTCACTATTTTGAGCGTTTATTGGAGTGAAGAGCTGGGCTGGAAAACCAGTTTGTTCCATGGTTTCTTCTACACCATCAGTGCGTTTAACAATGCAGGTTTTGCGTTGAGTGCCGATAGCTTAATGCCTTACGTGGACGACCCGATCGTTAACTTCACCATTACCAGTTTGTTCATTATTGGTGGTTTAGGCTTCTCGGTTTGGATTGACTTAAAACGCAATCGCCGTTGGCAGCGACTCACCGTTTACAGTCGAATGATGATCTTAGGCACGGTGATCATTAACGTGGTGGCACTTATCGCGATTTACCTGATTGAATATGAGAACCCCAACACGCTTGGCCCTTTGAGCGAAGCAGGGAAATGGTGGGCATCGTGGTTTCAAGCGGTGACGCCAAGAACGGCAGGGTTCAACACTTTAGCTATCGATCAGTTGGAAGATGCCACAACGGCGATCATTCTGGTGTTGATGTTTATCGGCGGTGGATCATTGAGTACGGCAAGTGGCATTAAAGTTGTGACATTTATAGTGTTAGTCTTGGCGACTTACAGCTATTTGCGTCGCGATGAAGCAACCTATGCCTTTCAACGCGAGATTCCCAAAGAGACCATCAGCAAGGCATTGGCGCTGACTCTGATCTCGGTGGGGGTGACTTGGTTTGCCATATTCACGCTGTTACTGACAGAGAAAGCGTCTATGTTAGACATTATGTTCGAAGCAGTCTCGGCACTGGGTACGGTTGGTTTGTCGCGAGGCTTAACGGGCAGTTTATCCGAACCGGGTGAGTTAGTGATCATCTTCATGATGTTTATGGGACGATTAGGCCCCCTTACTTTGGCGTACTTCTTAGCCAGTCCAAGAAAGAAAAAAGCGCGTTACGCGAGCACTAAATTGGCAATAGGGTAAATGGGCTAACTCGAAGAAAGTGAGCAAAAGGCTAGGCAAAAGAGGAGTAACTGCTCCTCTTTTTGTGCTCGTTGTAGCCACGAAACTGTATACGGCAGTCTCTCTCACAACAATTTATGATTCATCTCTATTTTTTATCATTTATAAATTGTCGTTTTTGGGGTGTTGTCCAGAATGGCATTATCCACGTGCAACATAAGATTGCCGGGAATAAAAATAATTACAATACTGCCTTACTGGAAGATACATGAAAATCAAACCCCTCCCACCTTTAAATAGCCTCGTTGCGTTTGAAGCGTCGGCGCGGCACTTGAGTTTTACATTAGCCGCTGACGAGCTAAACGTGACCCAAGGTGCTATCAGTCGCCAAATTAGACAATTAGAAGAATACTTAGGCAAGGCTATGTTCACGCGAGCCAATCGAAGCATTAATTTAACGCCTACAGGTCTTCAATATTATCAAGCTGTCAGCCAATCTTTGCTCGATATTGCTCAAATCACGGGTGAAGTGAAGAAGTGGCAGGGCGAACAAAAGCTCACGGTTGCGACGACAAATGCAATGGCAGCCTTGTGGTTGTTGCCTAAGGTTGCTCAATTTCAAAATGAACATGATGACATCGATATAAGGATATTGGCCTCAGATAATGTGTTGGACTTACGCCGATTAGATTGCGATATCGCCTTGTTTTATTGTCGCACTCCACCTGCGGAAATGGACGTGACAACGCTATTTTCAGAAGAAGTATTCCCTGTGTGTAGCCCGCTTTATTTAGAGAAAATCGGCCAGCCTAGTGAGCCAGAAGAAGTCTTCAATAAAACGTTACTCTATCTGGAAGAGTCTCAAAGAGATTGGGTGAATTGGGAGCAGTGGTTTGCGAGTGTAGGATTGCCAAATATTTCGCCTCGTAATCGCATGAACATCAATAACTATCCAATGCTGTTACAAGCGGCAATTAATGGTCAGGGAATCGCGTTAGCCTGGGGGTCATTAGTGGACGACTATTTACAAAGCGGTGCTTTAGTTAGGCCAGTCGAACACGTGCTTTCAACACCTTCCAATTTCTCTATGCTTGAACCTAAAAATAGAGGTTTAATCCCAGCAAGCGTCAAGCGTTTTAGAGAGTGGCTTTTGCAACAGTTGCCAGATGAGGTAGGTGATCGAGGTTTAGCCTAAATCAGTAAGCAGAGAAAATAACAGAGTTTGGTCATGTTAAAAAGCGGGAGTACCAGTTCCCGCTTTGTTTTAATTGATTGATGAAACGACGCACTAAGTGAGTGCTGGTCCTTGATTGAGTGTGGAATCATCTTTCAGCGAGGATGTTGAAGCGATAGGCTCGGAAGCCACAGTTTTGCTTTCAACAAGCGGTTCAACAGGACCATCAAGTTTCTCTTGCTCTGGGTGAACATGCTCAGGAAGCATTGCCCATGGCTTAGGTTCGCGTCGAATACTATGGAACAGCGTTAAGCTCATCACCGCGATAAAAATCGCGATAGGGAAACCGGCAATAATGGAGGCCGTTTGCATTGCTTTTAACCCTCCGGCGTATAGAAGCACTCCCGCAATGGCGGCGATCATGATCCCCCACAATACGCGTATAGAGGTAGGAGGCTCACTGTGCCCAGCGGCATCGAGGGTACATAGAACCAAGGTACCCGAGTCTGCGGAGGTAATGAAATAAGTACCGAGCAATAGACACGCAAGCACGCTAAGGAGTTTACCAAACATACCTGTATCTAGATTGTCGAATAGCGTAAACAAAGCGCGCGTCGTATCGGCTTTAGTCGCTTCAAGAATCGGGCCGCCAGAAAAATCCGCAGGTGGTGTTTGTTTGGCTTCTTGTGCCGCAGTGACTTGCTCTTGATGAGCAAAACGAGCGTCTTGCTCTACCTTCAACGCTGCACCACCAAATACTGAAATCCATAAAAACGTGATTAGCGTAGGTACGATTAATGCGCCACCGATAAGTTCACGTATTGTGCGTCCTTTAGAGATACGAGCCACAAACATGCCAACGAAAGGTGCCCAAGTCATCCACCAAGGCCAGTAATAAGCCGTCCACCAGTTTTGCCAGCCAGAGTCATTCTGTGCATCGCTCCATAAGCTCATACCGACAATGTTTTGTGCATAAAGCCCCGTACTTTCGAGTAGCGTATTTAAGATATAGCGAGTTGGACCAATATAAAGTACGACTAGCACGAGTGCGAGCGAAAGCAGCATGTTCCATTCTGATAAACGGCGAATACCTTTTCCTACACCAGATAGCACCGACGCAACCGCACAAGTACAAAGGGAAACGATAATAAAGAGTTGAATCCCCAAACTAATGTCTAGACCAAAGGCTTGATTCAAACCAGAGTTTATTTGGATAACTCCCATCCCCAAGGTTTGAGAGATACCGAAAGCAGTCACCGCGACTGTTAGGATATCAACCGTGTGTCCGATAGGCCCATAAATACGATCACCAATCAAAGGGTACAAGATAGAGCGTAGGGTAAAAGGCAGATCTTTACGGTAGGAAAAGTAAGCTAATGCGAGTGCAACAATGATAAAGACAGACCAAGGATGTAGACCCCAGTGAAAGAATGTCAGTTTCATTGATGTTGTTGCGGCTTCATTGGTCAGGCCTTGAGTAAATGGGTTGTCAGCGTAATGCCACATCGGTTCGGCGACCGACCAGAAAATTAAGCCTATCCCCATGCCTCCGGAAAAAAGCATGGATACCCAAGACAAATAACTAAACTCTGGTTTTTCGTCATCTTTACTCAAACGAATATGCCCATATCGACTAACCATAAGGTAAAGAAGAAAACCGACAACGAGTGAAACAAGTCCGATGTAAAACCACTTCATATTCTGTAGCAAAATGCCGGAAATCGTTTCGAAGTATTGGCCCGCTTGGTTGGCGAGAATGGCGCAGAAAAGTACAAAACCGATAACGACGATCTTTGATGCGATTGTCACAGTCGGATTGAGTCCTTTCAATATCCCAGATGTTGCTCTCATAGGCATCCCTCACAGTGCGTTTGTTTTAGCGTTATTGTTTGTTGCGTTATTGTTAATTTTTGAAAGAGAGTAGAGAGAGGGCTTTTGTGTTTCAACTGATTAATACTCATCGGTTAATGAGTATTAATCATGACAAGAAGATCATTGTTAATTAAAAGGTTATTTTTTTGTTCGAGATCAATGCATGAATGACAAAAACTCATCCAAGCCCGGCGAAAAAGTCGTTTGTTTGTTGCCGGGTTGTTAATCAAAATCATCTCCACTAACACAACACGATGTTGTACGCACTGGATGCAACTCGACTCTCGGAGATAAGAATATGAGCAATGTCAACCAAACCATTATTCCTGTTGAACTTGTTGATAATGTACTGAACCCAATCAGTGAAGCAACAGGAATGCCGAATCAGGCCTACACCAGCGAAGAGTATTTTACTTTTGAGCGTGATCAGGTGTTTGGTAACACTTGGGTATGTATTGGTTTTGCATCAGACCTGCTTAAAAATGGTTATGTGATGCCACTTGATTTCATGAATCTTCCACTACTCATGATGAGAAATCGCCAAGGTGAAGTCCAAGTTTTCCACAACGTATGTAGTCATCGTGGTATGAAGCTGGTTCATGAGGCAGGCGAAGTTCAAGGCATGATTCGCTGTCCTTACCATTCATGGACGTACGATCTTGACGGCAATCTAAAAGGCACACCACACATTGGTGGTATCGCAAAACATAAAGATGATCGATTTAAGTGTGAAAAGCACGGCCTTAAGCCACTTCGTTCAGCCATTTGGATGGACATGGTATTCGTCAACTTATCGGGCAAAGCAGAAAGCTTTGAAGAGCATATCGCGCCGCTAGAGCAACGTTGGCAGCAATTCTTAGGTGAAGAAGGATTAGGGCTTCTTCGCCGCGTGAACATGGGTGGCAACTTAGAGATAGAAGTGAAAAGTAACTGGAAGCTTGCCGTAGAAAACTACTGTGAAGCTTACCACTTACCTTGGGTGCATCCGAGTTTGAATAGTTATTCTCGCCTAGAGGATCACTACAACATCATGTTTGCAGAGCGTTTTGCTGGCCAAGGTAGTCTCGCATACAACCTCTCTGATACTGCAGGAACACACTTACCTAAATTTCCAAGCTGGCCAGAAGATAAACTGCGTCATGCAGAATACGTTGCACTCTTTCCAAACGTGTTGCTTGGTATTCAAGCCGATCATGCCTTTGCGATGATGATTGAACCAATCACTGCGAATAAGAGTGTTGAGCACCTACGTGTTTTCTATGTGGGTGATGAAGCAACGAAAGATGAGTTCGCTGCGTGCCGTACTGCTACCGTTGAGTCATGGCGAGTCGTATTCGGCGAAGATATTGGAGCGGTCGAGGGCATGCAGGAAGGTCGTTACTCACCTGGCTTTGGTGGTGGTGTGTTCTCACCAGAAATGGATGTTCCGACGCATTTCTTCCAAACCTGGTTGGCAAAGCAAGTGAAAGCGGCACTGGAGCAGTAATATGATGCATTACCTTAATTATATTGATGGTGAGTGGTGCGATTCAGAGCAAGCGCTGACCGTCATGAACCCTGGCACAGCCGAAGCGTATGCGACGGTTGCAGAAGCCACTATCACCGATGCAGATCGCGCAATGGCAGCGGCACGTCGAGTAGTCAATCAAGGCCTTCTTTCGGACGTTCGTCCAGCCGTCAGAACCGAGTGGATGTTAAAAGCCGCCGCGGCTATTCGTGAAATGGTTGATGAAGGTGGGTTAGTTGCCTGCCGTGAAAATGGGAAATCTTTGCAAGATGCCAAAGATGAGTTTTTAGAATCGGCACGTTACTTCGAATACTACGCTGGCATGGCCGACAAGCTAGAAGGCACGTCAATTCCGTTGGGTAAAGATTATGTCGATTTCACCCAATATGTGCCGTTTGGTGTGTCAGTGCAGATTGTGCCGTGGAATTTCCCAGTTTCTATTTGTGCACGCTCATTAGCACCTGCATTAGCTGCTGGTAACGCAGTGGTGATCAAATCGCCAGAGATTTCCCCACTCGCTATGACGTTGTTGATTAAAGCGATTGAAAAAGCGGGTTTCCCAAAAGGCGCGATTAACTTGCTATGTGGCAAAGGCTCCGTAGTTGGCAGCCACTTGGTGCAGCATCAAGACGTTGATCAAATTGTCTTTACAGGTTCTGTGCCGACCGGCCAACGCATACTGAAAGATTCAGCGCAACGCGCCACACCATCTGTGATGGAGCTGGGTGGTAAATCGGCCGCTATCGCACTGAAAGATGTGAGTCTCGAAACGCTTTTACAAAGCGTTCAAGTCGGTATTTTCTTTAACGCTGGTCAAGTTTGTTCGGCAATGTCTCGTTTGCTAATTCAAAAAGAGCGTTATGAAGAAGTAAAAGCGGCGGTAGTGAAAATGGCGCAAGACCTAACCATTGGTCAAGGTGAAAGCCAGCCGGATATAACACCGTTGGTATCGGCTGATCAACAAGCGCGCGTGCTTGAAATGATAGAACAAGCAAAAGCCGACGGCGCGAACATCCTAACGGGTGGATACGCCCCTGATTTGTCGGGTTACTTTGTGGCACCGACGGTGATTGAAGCCTCACCAGATATGCGTATTGCTCAAGAAGAAGTGTTTGGTCCTGTACTGGTAATTACACCGTTTGAAACCGAGCAAGAGGCCGTTGAAATCGCGAATGGCACCGATTTTGGCCTGGTCGCTGGTGTCTTTGGTGAAAGCCTAAACCAAACATTGCGTGTGGCACAGCAACTGCGTGGTGGACAAGTGTTCATCAATGAATGGTTTGCTGGTGGCATCGAAACACCATTTGGTGGCGTGGGCTTGTCCGGGTTTGGGCGAGAAAAAGGACAAGAAGCGATTTATAGCTACGTCCAGACACGCAATATTGCCATTCGTTTGCAGCAAGACAGCAACGTATAGCTACCGTGTAACTGTATTTTCATCACCTCGTACCGGCTTGGATTTCAGACCACAAGCTAGGGCGAGGTTGATGGAATCACAACAAATCTGACAGCGGTTTGTAAACACGGAAATTCTGAACAAGGTAGTTGGAGTATAAGTGATGAGAAAGTGGCTCTGTATTATTTGCGGCTTAATCTATGATGAAGCACAAGGTTGGCCATCCGATGGCATTGCACCAGGAACAGCATGGGAAGATGTACCGGATGACTGGTTATGTCCTGACTGTTTAGTGGGTAAGGCCGATTTTGAAATGATCGAAATTACCGACGACGCGCCACTAGAAGAGGTTGCAGCGGTGTCTTCGGTGTCGGTAGAAGCGTCTGTTCAGCCAAATACTGCTCAGCCTCTTCCATCTGAAGTTACTCAACCTGTATTCTCAAATGACCCTATCGTTATCATCGGTAGTGGCCACAGTGGTTACCAGTTGGCGGCGGCACTTAGAGCGCAATCTGAGACGGTTCCGATCACTGTCTTTACCGCTGATGATGGCGCACTGTACAGCAAGCCTGCCTTGTCTAATGCACTGGTCATGAATAAAGACGGCGACGCGCTACAAAGTGAGAGCGCGTTGGAGTGGGAAAGCCGTCTCAATATCCGAGTTTACCCGCATACCCGTGTTGAACAGATCGATCGTGCCAATTCAACGTTACATACCTCCATCGGTAAATACGCCTACAGCCGCTTGGTACTGGCAACAGGTGCATCACCGATTGAAATCCCAATTGAGGGCGATCGCTCTTGGGTTATGAGTGTGAACGACTTAGTTGATTACCGCCGTTTCAGAGCGGAGCTGCAAGACAAAAAGCGCATCGCGATCCTAGGTGATGGCTTAATTGGCTGTGAGTTCGCAAATGATCTGATCGAAAGCGGTTATGAAGTAACAGTTATCGGGTTGGGTCAATGGCCAATGGAGCGTTTGATCCCGCAACAGTTGGGTGAATCATTACAAAGCGCACTTGCCGATCGAGGCGTGCAATGGGCTCTACAAGACAGTATCACCAGAATCGAACCAAGGTCGGAATCTAGTGCGGTTTTACATCTAAACAGTGGCAAGCAGATTGAAGCAGATCTAGTGCTGAGCGCGGTTGGACTCAAGCCAAATGTTTCTCTGGCTGAGCAAGCAGGGCTCGAAGTGGGCCGCGGCATTAAAGTGAATCAATTCGGCCAGACGAGTGATGAGAATATTTACTCGCTAGGTGACTGTGTTGAAACTGAGCAAGGTTGGCAGCCCTATATTGCACCTATTAATCAAATGATCCCTTCTGTAGCGAAAAGCTTGCTAGGCGATGTCGCCCCTATCTCGTTAACACCAACTCCAGTGATTGTAAAAACGCCGATTCTTCCACTCACGATTTTCACGGTAGCCGCTGAAGAACAGGGACAATGGTACATCGAGACCCAAGCAGATGAATTGACCGCTGCGTTTTATTCACCAGAAGGAGCAATGCTCGGTTTTGCGTTGCTAGGAAGAAAAGTACAGTCATTACGCGGCCCTTGGCTAGATCAATTGTCATTGAAACTGTCAGCAGCGTAGCGGAGAAAAAAGATGATTCATTTACCCAATGATGACGTGACGTGTGGTTGGTACCATGCGTTGCCAAGTATTCCAGAAAAATCGGCGTTAAAAGGTAAACAAAGTGCTGACTATGCCGTGTTAGGTGCCGGTTTCGCAGGCCTAGCTATGGCAAGACGTTTAGCTGAACTTATGCCTAATGCACGAATTATACTGATTGATGCGCAACGTATCGGCCAAGGGGCTTCAGGAAGAAATTCGGGCTTTGTTATCGATTTGCCTCATAAGTTTTCACTTGAGCATCCCGACCCTGAGCACAAGCAAAAGTTATTATCACTCAACCGTTCTGCGATTGCTCAGCTAAACACTTTAGTGTCGAAGCACAGTATTTCTTGTCAGTGGTCAGCAAAGGGCAAATATCAAGGAGCCGTAGGGGCGCGCGGTGAAGCATATCTCGATCACTTTGAGCACCTAATGAAAGACCTTGGCGAACCATACTTCCATGTTAATGGCAGTGAGCTGGCGAAAGTCTTGGGAACCAACTACTACAGCCGAGCAATTTACACGCCAGGTGGTTATTTAATGCAACCTGCTGCTTTGGTGCGTGGGCTAGGGGAAAGCCTTCCAGAGAACGTCGAGGTGTTAGAAAACTCGCCAATCCGCAAGCTCAGTAAAGAAAACGGTTGCTGGGTATTACATGGAGATAGTGGCTCTGTTGAAACCCCTGAACTGCTGCTTGGGACCAGCATTTTTACTCGGGAGTTTGGTTATCTTAAAAACAGATTACTTCCAGTGATGACGTTTGCAAGCTGGACGCGTCCATTAACCGACGCAGAAATGCAGCGATACGGAGGTGAGCTGAATTGGGGGTTAACTCCAGCTGATCATGCGGGAACGACGTTACGTATGACCGCCGATCGACGTATTTTGATCCGCAATACTTACAAACACGTGCCGAAATATGGCTCAAGCATGAACGATAAAGTCAGAGAACAAATTCGCGACGATCATCGTCAGGTCTTTCTGGCGCGTTATCCCGAGCTGGCCGACGTACCATTTACTCACACATGGGGTGGGGTGTATGCCATCTCTCGTAACTTTACTAACTTTTTCGGTCAATTAGATGAAGGTGTTTATGCCAGCGCTTGTGACAATGGTGTTGGTGCTGCGTGGGGAACCATTTCTGGAACACTGTTAGCTGACTATGTCGTTGGTGCGACATCTAAATCATTGGATGACATACAGCAAGTGACAGGAATGCCTTGTTTGAATCCGCCAGAGCCTTTTTTAGGTTTGGGAGTAAAAACGCGTATCCAATTAGCAAAATGGCAAAGCCGGAGTGAATTATGAAGCAAGTCAAACTTGTTGATAGTAAAAGTCTAGATTTTAATGTTCGTGGTGATACGCCGGGAATGGCGTACGTAGCCCGAGCGTTAAGCCCGGAAATTTCACCAAACATTGGCGTAGGCTTTGCTAAATGGGAAGGCGCTCAAGTGGCTTGGACGGTGCTTTATGATGAAGTTATTTTCGTGATTGAAGGCTGTTTCGAGCTGACCGCAAATGGTGAAAAACATTTTGTGCACCCAGGTCAGATGCTGTGGATACCGGAAGGAACTGAATTGGTTTATGGTGGGCATGCTCTGTTCGGCTATGTGGTTCATCCAGGAAACTGGAAAGAGTTACATGGTATTGAATGACTTTTATCATTTAGTAGTGTCTCGGAAAGGCAAAACAAAAAACCGATTTTTACCCATGAGTTTTCGTAAAAGAACTTAATCTCAATGGAGCAAGGGTTTCTTACTTGCTATGTTTCTTGGTCACGTTTCCAGACGTGTTAGACCTTTCTCAATTGCTATTTTATCTATCAAAAAGGGAAGCCTTGGCTTCCCTATAATGAGTCTTCTTTTGGCTTGGCTAAATCTTTTATTTTAGCTCAAATTTACCCTGCATGATTGCCCAGTGACCCGGGAACGAACAGAAGAATGAATAGTCACCGCCGGCTTTCATTTTCTCAGTACTGAACGTAATGCTGGTGCTTTCACCGCCACCAATTACTTTTGTGTGAGCGTAGACGCGATCATCATTTGGTTTTACGTAGTTATTTTCTGCTCCAGCTGCCATGCCATCAGTACCGACTGCTTGTAGGTTGGCTGTGTCAGAGATGACCACGTTGTGACCCATCGATTGCGCTGGCATCTTACCTGTGTGATTCAGTGTCAGTTTTACCTCTTTACAAGTGGCTGGTACGCTCAATGTTTTAGTAGAAAACTGCATCATATCGTTAGCATCTAATGACACTTCACACTCGGCACTGGCTTGGGCACCAAAGCTCATTCCGACTAATGCGAAGGTTGTTGCTAATAAACGTAAAGACATATAACACTCTCCATTTTGTATTTTAGGCTGACTTGGATTGATCTTATCCAATAGTTCTCATTATCAGCCAATTTTCACTCCAAAAACGTGCTTCAATCGGTATATTGACGTTTTGTTGCAAGCTTGTACTGGTCAGTTCCGCTATTTGATCACTCAAATGCCTTATTTCATGCGATTGCGTGAGTTAAATCAAAAGTCGTGATTAGCCAGAGTTAAGGTGAAATTAATCTCGCTAAACGGGTGGAAGAATCGTTTGGTTTTAAGGTATTGGAGAGGTTTCGAGAAAGAAGCTCAGCTAAATTGCTGAGCTTCTATAGAACAGACGACAAGTAAACCTAGCGAGTTTGTTTTAACGCATGCAACACATCATGCAGTGAAGGTGCGACAGTATGGCCTAATTGCTTTATTTCGTCACAAGGCTCAACCAAATCAGGGATTTGATAAGTGATCATGTTCGCTGCTACAGCAGCACGCACGCCATTATTTGAATCTTCAAAGGCGAGACATTTGGTTGGATCTACGCTTAGACGACTTGCTGCAAGCAGGTAGATCTCTGGATCAGGTTTGCCGTGTGACACTTCACAGCCCGTCGTTAAGTTGTCGAAATACTTGCTTAGGCCCGCTAACTCCAACTTCTTCTGTGCCACTTCTTTTGCTGTAGAAGTGGCGACTGCAATTGGCAACCCTTGGCTTTTCAACCACTCAAGCAGCTCAATCACCCCTTCTTTTACTGGTATCGCTTGGTGCTTAACCACAGCGTCGTAACGGTCGCGCCACTCTTCGTGTAAGCGGTCAAGATCATCCCCATAAGCTTTACGAAAAATCACTTCAATGCCCGCTGCATTGCGACCAATGATTGAAAGGTAAACATCTTTATAGAAGGGTAGGTTCTGGGCTTCACATGCTTTTTGGAAAATATGCATACAGACGCGCTCAGTATCAAGGAGCAAACCATCCATATCAAAAATAGCAGCTTGGTAGTTCATTACATTAAGACTTTTTGGTTGGGATGGCGCATTTTGACACAAGCAGATCGGTTTTTCTTCTAAAAATTAGAACTTGATTTTGATCCTATGAGTTCACATTGCCTCTGAACACACTATACACAGAGTCTATAAATTAGGTGTGAAATATAATATTTTTAAAATTATAAAAATTCAGTTAAATAGATAAAACTCTATCTTAATATAAGCTAGAGTTTTATTAATATTTAATATTCTATTGTTATTTTAACTATTGGATAATTTATTAATAGTTAAAATTAATAATAAAATAATACCAAGTCACGATTGTTTACGACTGCATGAGTGTACCAGCTCTTGACTTCAGATATTTGTTGCTCTGATAAGCCTCCGAAGTCAACGTTATCTTGGTGAATATCTTGATTTTTTATCATAAAAACAACAGGGAAATCGTCAGGGAATGGGAATTTTATAGGATAATCGGTATTAGTGAATGGAATATCGCAGAAATCGTTTACATCGCAAGGATACCAAGAGTTATTGGATAAGTAATAACCAGTTATCTTACATATAGCTTCAAGCAAGTAAGCATAGGCGTAACCCAAGTGACTGTATTTTATCTCTTCAGACAACATTTGCATAAGAAGCTCTTCAGCTCGGATGCTTTCGCCACTACTTTCCAGCATTTCATTAATCACCTTAAAGGAGTCTTGACACCTTTCCATTATGGCTTTTTCTAGCTCTGGATTACGCTCATTCTTTAGTACGTTAAAAACCTTTTCAGTATCTAATGAATATACTGTCGCCCCATATCCCATATTTTATTCTCCTCACTTTTATACAGTTAAATTCATTTAAGTGTTTTTTATCGAAGGGATTATATTTTGATGTTTTTTGAAGGTAAAGTGTATATATAGAGGTTGTATTTATTATGATGAACTTTGAAAGTTTAGATTCTTAAAATAAATACTATATATTTAATTTTATTAGATCTAGCTCATAAAAATACCTTAACTATTATTGTGTTTATTGTTAAGGGTCATTAAATCTGTGAGGTGGTTCAAGACAATAAAATTTAGAAGAAAATACCGTCAAACTTAGGTAGCTATTCTATCTGAGCACTCAGCCCACTACTTATGGTGGGCTGAGTGCGCGGTTGGGCATCAGGCACATTATTTGGCGATGAATATGCCATATTAGGTGATATTCGTTAGTGTCTATTTTATCCCTAGGCGTTTTGCTAAGCGGTGTAAATTACCGTTATCTAATTCAAGCTGACGTGCAGTTGCTGCCCAGTTACCTTGGTTCTCTTCCAGAGCTCGAACAATCATCGCTTTTTGGAAGGCATCTGTGGCAGGCTTTAATCCACCTTCTGGTAGCTCACGCCGAGAGTTTTGCTCCGTTTCTTCAACATTCTTGATGTTCTGATTCGGCGTTCGAATATCAAAATCTTGCTCAACCAACTCAATGTCTATGGCGTGAGTACGTGCTTTTGCCAAAACACCAGCACGTTTAATGACATGTTCAAGCTCTCGCACGTTGCCTGGCCATGAATAGTCTTTGAGTGCCTGCACCAAAGTGGGAGACAAACGAATGCTGTTCAATCCCAATTTGCTTCTTAAGCGTTCGGCGAAAAAGCCCGCTAACAACACCACATCGTCTTCACGTTCACGAAGAGGTGGAACATGAAGCGGGAAGACGCTTAGGCGGTGATATAAGTCGGCTCGGAAGCGACCAGCAGTCACTTCTTCATGCAATATACGGTTAGTTGCGGCGACAATGCGTGTGTTGACTCGAATATGGCGGTCATCACCCACACGTTGAATGTCTCCATATTGTAGAGCTCGAAGTAACTTGGCTTGCAGCTCTAACGACAGTTCGCCGACTTCATCCAAAAACAGTGTGCCGCCATCGGCTTGTTCGAACTTACCTTTACGATTGCTGATCGCGCCCGTAAATGCGCCTTTGATATGTCCGAACAACTCGCTTTCCGCGACTGATTCGGGCAGCGCTGCACAGTTGAGGTAAACCAAAGTATTGTTCGAGCGGCTAGAGCGATGGTGAATAGCGCTGGCAACCAACTCTTTACCTACGCCCGTTTCTCCCATCACTAGCACAGACAATTCAGTATCGGCGACTGCATCAATCTGCTCTTGAAGATTCTTCATCCCCTTAGAGTTGCCAATGATTTCATTACTTAAGGTGCGTTTCTCGGCGTAAGAGTCGCGTGGCAGGCTCGCTTGTGTCTCGAGCTGTTCTAGTAGGAGTGCAGTGTGCAAGCCACCTGCTGCCAATGCGCTGACAAAACGTAACTCTTGGTTGCGTAGCCCATCAAATTGGTTGGGGTCGAAGGCGTCAATCGTAATGGCACCAATCAGTTGATCGTCGATCAGCAGAGGTAAACCAATGCAGGAATGGACATGCAGTTTGTCATCGTGGTTTGGAATCAAGCCGTCGTATGGATCAGGTAAGTCGCTGTCGGAGGGAAAGCGCACGATGTCGCCTGCTCGGGCAATGGCTTCTAACCTTGGGTGCTGCTCAATGGAGAAACGGCGTCCAAGGACTTCTTTCGCCAATCCATTAATCGCTAAAGGTTTAAAGTGCTGGTCTTCATACAAAAGAAGGGCAGAAGAGTCACACTTCAATACATCTCGAATCGTGGTTAATAACGTATCGAAGCGAGCCTGTTGAGTGAGCGCCGAGTTAAGGTCTTGCGTGATGTGTAGCCATTGCGCGATTAAAGAAGTCATAGCCAATACCGATTGTGTCAATATGACTATTGTAGTGTCTTAATGACAATTTTCAACTGTGTCTAAATGACACTTGTTAAAGTTGTTTTTTGATTAAAGTATTGAAATGTATAGTAATTAAAAGTTGGCACGCCCGGTGCAATACAAGAAGAAATTATTTTTGTTTATCCCGTCATTCAAGGTAGTAATTATGACAATTCACGTAAAAAACAACATTCACTGGGTAGGTCAACGCGATTGGGAAGTTCAAGACTTCCACGGTACAGAATACAAAATGACAAAAGGTACCAGCTACAACAGTTATCTAATTCGTGAAGAGAAAACCGTATTGATTGATACGGTCGATCACCGATTCAGTCAACAATTCATCCAAAATTTAGAAATGGAAATCGACCTTAAGTCTATCGACTTTATCGTGGTAAACCATGCAGAAGAAGATCACTCAGGTGCATTGTCGGCATTAATGGAGAAGATTCCGAACACGCCAATTTACTGTACAGAAGCGGCGATTGATTCAATTGTGGGTCATCATCACCATCCTGAGTGGAACTTCAAAACCGTAAAAACGGGCGACAGCATTGATATTGGTAATGGTAAGCAATTGGTCTTCGTGGAAGCGCCGATGCTGCATTGGCCAGACAGCATGATGACTTACCTAACTGGCGATGCAGTGTTATTCAGCAATGACGCATTTGGTCAGCACTACTGCGATGAACGCTTATTCAATGATGAAGTGGATCAAAATGAGTTGATGGAACAGTGTTTGCGTTACTACTCAAACATCCTAACGCCATTCAGCAGCTTGGTAACCGCAAAAATCAAAGAAGTGCTGAGCTTTAATTTGCCTGTCGACATGATCGCAACGTCACACGGTATTGTATGGCGCGATAATCCAGTTCAAATCATCGAGCAATACTTAGCATGGGCAGACAATTATCAAGAAGATCGCATTACGATTTTCTACGATTCTATGTCAAACAACACCCGAATGATGGCCGATGCAATCGCGCAAGGCATTCACGATGTCGACCCTGGCGTGGCGGTCAAAGTCTTTAATGTCTCTAAGCATGATAAGAATGAAATTCTCGCCAACGTATTCCGCTCAAAAGGCATCTTGGTTG
Source organism: Vibrio sp. 397 (assembly GCF_033339395.1). Classification (NCBI taxonomy): domain Bacteria; kingdom Pseudomonadati; phylum Pseudomonadota; class Gammaproteobacteria; order Vibrionales; family Vibrionaceae; genus Vibrio; species Vibrio sp. 397. Next base: position 474,708 of record NZ_JAWOUN010000003.1, read on the forward strand.
GTTCGTCTACCATGAATAACGTCATGATGCCGAAGATCGCAGGCATGCTAGAAGAAATTACCGGTCTGCGCTTCAAAGCGAAGAAAGCCGCTGCGTTTGGTAGCTACGGTTGGAACGGTGGTGCGGTAGATCGTATCCATGCTCGATTGACCGACGCAGGCTTTGAAACCGCAGTGAGCTTGAAAACCAAATGGCGACCAGATGGTAAAGCGATGCGTGAGTGCCGTGAGCATGGTCAGAACATCGCGAAATTGTGGGCAAAGCATGACCTGACAAGTCCTGTTATTTCTCCGGCGATTGTGGCGTCTGCACCACAAGTTCAATCACAACCCGCTGCGGCAGCGACAACACAGGCGGTAGTAGATGCTGCTCCTAGCAACCCTAGTGCCGAGGCGCATCCTGCAGATTGTCAATGCATGGTTTGTACGGTTTGCAATTGGGTGTACGACCCAGCTAAAGGTGAGCCTAATCAAGGCGTTGAACCGGGTACGGCATGGTCTGAAGTGCCAGATTACTTCTTGTGCCCAGAATGTCACTTGGGTAAAGACGTCTTTGTCGAATACAACGGGTAAGGGGGCGAATATGCAAGCACCTATTGTGATTATTGGTAGCGGCTTTGCGGCTTACCAATTGGTGAAAACAGTGCGTCGAATGGACGCACATATTCCGCTGCAAGTGTTTACTGCTGATGATGGCGCGGAATACAACAAGCCTGATTTGAGTCATGTATTCAGCAACAAGCAAACCGCCCAAGACTTAGTGGTTAAAAGTGGTGAGGCGTTCGCACAGGAACACAACATCGAACTGTTCGCCTATACAATGATTGAGCATGTCGACGTGCAAGCTCAGCAAGTGGTCGCCAACGGCCAAACCTATACTTACTCCAAACTGGTGTTTGCGACAGGCGCGAAAGCCTTTGTGCCGCCAATATCTGGTGATGCTGCACCTGAGGTGATAACGTTGAACTCGCTACAAGAATATCAATTAGCGGAAGAGCAAATCAGTCGTGCGAAACGAATTCTAGTAATGGGTGGTGGTTTGATCGGCGTTGAGATCGCCATGGATCTCGCAACCAGTGGTAAAGCCGTTACGGTGGTTGAGCCAAATCCCCGTTTGCTCGCTAACTTGATTCCTGAATTCGTCGCATTGCCGCTGGAGAACCAACTTAAGCAGCAAGGTATTCAACTTGCCTTGGAGACTGGAGTTGCTGCGATTAATCACTCAAATGATTCGCTGGTGGCAAGCTTGAGCCAAGGTAAAGCAATTGAAGCTGATGTAGTGATTTCAGCGGCGGGTTTACGTGCTAACACTTGGTTAGCGAAGGCTTGTGGGTTGAGTGTCAATAAAGGCATTGAGGTGAATGCCCGATTACAGACATCAGCAGCCAATGTGTTCGCATTAGGCGATTGTGCTGAAATCCAAGGTCGAATGATGCCTTATCTCCAACCGATCGTGCTAAGTGCCAATGCTTTGGGCAAACAGCTACTAGGGCAAGAAGCAGAGCTGAAACTACCGCCTATGATGGTAAAGGTGAAAACGCCGAGCTACCCAATTCAATTGGCAGGCGATTTTAGTTCGGTGACGAACTGGAGCGTGCAGATTTCTCAAACTGGCATTGCCGCGAAAGCAGAAGATGAAAATAGCCGACTCATGGGCTTCGTCGTGACGGGAGAACAAGTTACGCAAGCATTTCCATTACTTCGAGAGTTGTCTCAAGCCGGTCAGGTTTAACCGATTTAAACGAAAAGAATTGTAATTAGAGAGGGTATTATTATGTCGCATCTACGAATTCCTAAAGACTGGACTGTTCAACGTTCAACGCCTTTCTTCACTAAAGACAATGTGCCACCAGCGCTGCTGACTCATCACAATACTGCTGAGGGAGTGTTTGGACAGCTGTGCGTCATGGAAGGGCAAGTGACTTACTACGGCTTTGCTGATGAACACGCAACAGAAGCAGAAGTAGTGGTGGTGATTAATGCAGGCCAGTTTGCTACCAGCCCACCGCAGTACTGGCACCGTATTGAGATGAGCGATGATGCTCAGTTCAACATCAATTTCTGGTCGAATAAGGACAAGAGTGGGCAAGCGATGTTCCATGCTAAGCAGTAGTAAACCTTTTTAAGTGCTTTGACTGTTATGCTAATCGTCAAGTAAAGGGGTGTAGAAGGCGCAATAAACGAACTGAAATACTGGATCATCGAGACCGTGGAAAGAGAAATCACGAGTAATGATTTCAATTCTTTAGTAGCATGTTACGAAACATTTCAGTCAGGTGAACTAAGGGAAGCGTGCAATGGAAAAACAACGAGTAGCATTTATTGGTCTGGGTGTGATGGGGTACCCAATGGCTGGTTACCTAAGTAAAGCGGGCTTTGAAACCAAAGTATACAACCGCACAAAAGCGAAAGCCGATAAGTGGGCTGAAGAATACCAAGGTGTGGCTTGTGAAACACCACGTGAAGCCGCAGAAGGCTGTGACATTGTTTTTACCTGTGTGGGTAATGATGGTGACGTTCGTAGCGTTGTTTACGGTGAAGAAGGCATTCTGGTTGGTTTGAAAGCGGATGCAGTGTTAGTGGATCACACGACGACTTCTGCAGACCTAGCGGTTGAGCTGGCTGAAGCGTGTGCTAAGTATGGTAATCACTTCATTGATGCGCCAGTTTCTGGTGGTCAAGCGGGCGCAGAAAATGGTGTTCTAACCATCATGTGTGGTGGTGAACAAAGCATTTTTGACTGTGTGTCTCCGGCGATGGATGTGTACGCGAAGCAGATGACGCTACTGGGTAAAAACGGTCAGGGTCAACGCTGTAAGATGGTAAACCAAATCTGTATTGGAGGCGTTTTACAAGGCCTGAGTGAAGCTTTGCTGCTGGCACAAAAATCAGGCTTGGACATCGCTCAAGTTGTAGAAACGCTTAAGCATGGCGCTGCAGGTTCTTGGCAGATGGAAAACCGCGCAAATACGATGGCTGAAGACAAGTTCGATTTTGGCTTCGCTATTGATTGGATGCGCAAAGACTTAGGTTTCTGTCTGCAAGAAGCTGAGCGAGTGGGTCTAGAACTTCCACTGACTAAGAAAGTGGATGAGCAATACGCAGACCTTCAACGTGATGGTTTAGGTCGCATGGATACATCAGTACTGATCAAAGCGGTCGCTAAAAATCAGTAGTTGATGAATCAGTAATAGATAAACAGTTCTTTGGTATCAAAGAGCTTAAAGAAATCTAAGTTAATCATAATGAACCTCCTTGAGCATGGTTTATGACTTGTGATTAAGGATTAGTGATTTGAAATCAGGAGGTACTGTAGAGTACCTCCTTTTTTCGTCTTTAAATCACACAGTGTAATGATTGCAGCGTTCGCTTACTTGTTTAAGCCTAGTGCAATTTCAAGACCTTTGCCGTACGCTTCGTCCGCTTGGTATGCGTGTTGAACGTGGCGCTGTTGGATGAACTCTGGCACACCGTCCATTGCGCGAGCTGTGTTATCGAACAGAGTTTGACGTTGCTCTTCGCTCATCAGACGGAATAGGTCACCCGCTTGGCTGAAGTAGTCTTCGTCTACACGATGATCGTAGTGATCAGCGTTGCCGTTGATGCGTAAAGGTGGCTCAGAGTAATCTGGTTGCTCTGCCCATTCTTGTTTGTAGTTTGGCTCGTAACCTAGTGTTGAACCAAAGTTGCCATCAACGCGCATTGCGCCATCGCGGTGGTAGCTGTGAACAGGACAACGAGGTGCGTTCACTGGGATTTGATGATGGTTCACACCTAGACGGTAACGCTGAGCATCGCCGTAAGCGAACAGACGACCTTGTAGCATCTTATCTGGAGAGAAGCCGATACCAGGTACGACCGCTGCTGGGTTGAACGCTGATTGCTCAACTTCTGCGTAGAAGTTTTCTGGGTTACGGTTCAGTTCGAACTCACCAACTGGGATCAGTGGGTAGTCTTTTTGAGACCATACTCGTGTTAGGTCGAATGGGTTGAAGTTGACTTCATCCGCTTCTAGCTCAGGCATGATCTGTACGTACATCTTCCATTTAGGGAAGTCTTGACGCTCAATCGCTTCGTAAAGGTCACGGTGATGGCTTTCGCGGTCTTTACCTACGATTGCTTCTGCTTCTTGGTCAGTTAGGTTTTTGATGCCTTGCTGAGTTTTGAAGTGGAATTTCACCCAGTAACGCTCGTTTTCTGCGTTGATGAAGCTGAATGTGTGGCTACCAAAACCATGCATATGACGGTAAGAAGCAGGGATACCACGGTCACTCATTACGATAGTCACTTGGTGGAATGCTTCTGGTAGTGATGTCCAGAAATCCCAGTTGTTGGTAGAGCTACGCATGTTAGTGCGAGGGTCGCGTTTTACTGCGTGGTTTAGGTCTGGGAATTTTAGTGGGTCACGTAGGAAGAATACTGGTGTGTTGTTACCAACCAAGTCCCAGTTACCTTCTTCAGTGTAGAATTTTAGTGCGAAACCACGGATGTCGCGTTCTGCGTCTGCTGCACCGCGCTCACCAGCTACAGTAGTGAAGCGAGCGAATAGTTCTGTTTTTTTGCCGATGTCAGAGAAGATCTTAGCGCGAGTGTATTTTGTGATGTCGTGCGTTACTGTGAACGTACCGTAAGCACCAGAACCTTTTGCGTGCATACGACGCTCAGGGATCACTTCGCGGTCAAAGTGTGCCAATTTTTCAAGGAACCAAACGTCTTGTAATAGTTGAGGGCCACGAGGACCTGCAGTCATAACGTTTTGGTTATGTGCGACAGGGCAACCTGCTGCTGTAGTCAATTTCTTGTTTGTCATTTTTCTTCCCCCTCCAGGGCTCAATACCATAGAAACTGTAGAGGAGGTTATTACGGAAAAGCTGGAGGAGAAAACTGATATTGCTTATCAATTCAATAGATGGTGACTATGGTCGAAACTATATTAGAATCAGAAATTTACTACATTAGCTTGATTGACATAACAATCGACGTTCTCGAAAGCGATTGACTGAGGGGGAGCGCTATCCAGTTAGCGTGTCTGCGATGCCAGTAATATCGCCCCTTAAATGAAGTTTTACGTGTCATCAAAGGGGCGAAAGGGGTGAAGTAATTAAGAGTACTTCACTTCAAGTTGTTCAGCTTTTGCAAATGCTGGGTGTGTCGCGAGCTGTTTCCCATAACGTTCAATATTAGGGAAGTGATTAACTAAACCAAACTTTTGAACCAATTCGACAATGAAAGACATCATGATGTCAGCGCCAGTCAGACGCTCTTCTACTAGGTAAGTTTTGCCTTCTAAGGATTGCTCGAAGTAGCCTAGTACATTCATTGCTTCCTTGTCGGCATAGCCTGATAAAAACTGAGTTTCATTTGGCTCTTTGCTTACGAAGATTTTTAGCAGCATAGGTAAAATTGCAGAGCTTTCTGCAAAGTGCATCCATTGCAAATATTCTGTGTGTGCTTTTGTACCACGCTCAGGAGCAAAGGCTCCGTCACTGTATTTCTCAATCAAATATTCGGTCATTGCACCTGACTCAATGATAATCTCGCCGTTATCTTCAAGAACAGGTGACTTTCCTAATGGGTGAACACTTTTTAGTTCTGGCGGTGCCATGAAGGTCACGGAATCACGGACATAGGGTACAATCTCGTAATTTACATCTAGCTCTTCAAGTAACCAAATGATGCGCTTTGAACGAGACTGATTGAGGTGGTGAAGTTTAATCATTTACATATCCCTTTTTATAATGGGTCGTTAATCTGTACTACAAGCTTGCCGAAATTCTTACCTTCCAACAGACCGATGAATGCTTCTGGCGCATTATCCAGTCCTTGTACTAGATGTTCGCGGTACTGGATCTTTCCTTCTGCCAACCATTGATTAATATCTTGCGCAAATTCACCGTAACGATGTCCGTAATCATCAAAAATGATGAAGCCTTGCACCTTGATTCGTTTGGTCAGGAGCTTACCCATTAGTAATGGAAGATGGTCGGTACCTTCAGGCAGCTCTGTCGCGTTGTACTGAGAAATCAAACCACAAAGTGGGATACGCGCATTTGTATTCAGAAGTGGCATTACAGCCTCGAATACTTTGCCACCTACGTTTTCGAAGTAAACATCGATACCTTTGTCACAGGCATTTTTCAGTTGTTCTGCAAAGTCTTCAGCTTTGTGATCAATACACTCATCGAAACCAAGCACCTCTTTAGCGTAACGGCACTTTTCTTCTCCGCCTGCTATACCAACAACTCGGCAACCTTTGATTTTACCAATTTGACCAACTGTTGCGCCTACAGGCCCCGTAGCAGCTGCTACCACGATGGTTTCCCCTGGTTTTGGCTGACCAATGTCGAGTAAACCCATGTACGCGGTAAATCCTGGCATACCTGCAACGCCTAGCGCGTAAGAAGGATTTTGCGGTTCTTTACCAAGTTTAATGACCATCTCACCAGTTGAGATAGCGTAGTCTTGCCAGCCAACAGTGTAGGCAAGAACCCATTCACCTGCTTCGTAATCTGGGTGGTTTGATGCTTCTACCTGACAAACTGTACCACCGACCATTACGTCATCAATTGCAACAGGGTCAGCGTATGATTCGGCATCACTCATGCGACCACGCATGTATGGATCTAGAGATAAATAAACCGTTCTCAATAGCATTTCACCCTCTTTCGGAGTCGGTTTCGTTACCTCTTCTAAACGAAAGTTTTCTTGTGTCGGTGCACCATGGGGACGTGACGCGAGTACTATTCTGCGATTTGTTGCGTTAGTCATATCTATCTCACTTTTTGATTAGACCGGTCGTCTAGTATTTATTTCAAAATATCCCGCTTATTTAAAGCGGGAAGGTTTACTGTGTTAACACTGACGCTTTTTCTGACAGTGAAACGTGTGTAGGGTGTTCATTCTGCTTCCACGCCGCCTGTTATGGACAAGTGCGCGTATTCTGCAGTAAGTGTTGAGTATAGGTCAGACTTTGCGTCAATGCTGCCTGATCTTGATAAAGTTTGTTCAGCAAGCTAGCGCCATTCCAAAGGTAGTATATCTGCCTTGCTAATAACGCACTGTCACCATTGGGGATTGAGCCATCTTGAATGCCGATGTCAATGCAATCCGCTATCGCTTGAATGGTTTTGTCTGCTCCTTGGCGTAATGCCAAGCGCATTGACTCTGAGAGATCGGAGACTTCTGCACTTAACTTAACCAATAAACATTTGTTCGCATTACACACGTCGTCTTCTACTTTGACCATTTCTTCGAAATAGCTCATTAGGCGTTGGTAGCCACTCAGTTCAGTATTGGTAAAGCGTGCGTTTAAACGCTCAAAATACTTAGTAAAGTAGTCTTGAATCATCGCTTCACCAAATTGTTCTTTGGATTTGAAGTAATGATAAAACGAGCCTTTTGGCACTGCGGCCTTTTTTAATAGCTCTGAAAGACCAACACTCGTGAACCCTCGGTTTACGATTAACTCGTATCCGACGTCGAGAATATGTTGGCGTGTGTCATTCGTCTTTGTGTTCATGAAGTGTACTATAGAATGAATTAGACCAGTCGTCTAGCCTTTGTTGTGGGTTATTTAATCAGCTCATACTCAATAACAAATAGCGTGTCGGTATTTGGGTAGATTTCTCGAATTAACTGCTTAAGTTTTGGTAGTTCGATGGCTTCTTGTTCTGCATGAAACTCATTAATATCTTCAAAGTGAAGTGGTTCTACAGAACGTATCTTGATATCGCAGACTTTACGATCCGTTTCTAAGGTAAAAACTTCGACTTCTGTATTGGGAACGTAATGGCTTTCTGATTCATCTCGAATCGTTATCGTCTTTTTGCCTGACGTGATCAACGGAGTTAAGAATTCAAAAAAAGTAATCTTGGTTGGATGAGATGGCATGATGTACTCGTTAGTCTGGTTGTTTGGCGTAATTATATACCCAAATCCCTCAGAGATTCCTGTATTACTAGAACGATCGAGCGCGGATGAAGCGAATTAACTTGGCACTAAAGTAACCTGAGATAACACCTATCCAGTTGGTGCTGAGATCATCAAAACTAAATGATCGATTTGGAATAAAAAGTTGGCTTATTTCTTCCATTGAAACGATAGCCAACAGCAGTAGCAAAAGACGAATCCCAAAAATGTCGGTTTTATTCGAGCTCACCAGAGAAGGGAACGTGAAAACCGATAAAAAGCCGATCAATAAACTGAAAGTAAAGTGAAGCGTACTCGATCCGCCTAAGTAGGTTTCCATTTGCAGGTAAGCAGTATGGTGTAGGTCAGAGCTTTTCCACAAAGAGAGTGAAGCGGTTAGCATCAGGACTAAAACAAAACTCGTGCGTGCCAGTATTAAAGCCATAATTAACCTATTGGAAAGAAGCCTAAGTAACGTTTTACAAAGTACAGTGCAGCTAAATTCTGGATAGCCATGCCAATTGCCATTGCCCACGCTGCACCAATCACACCAAACATTTGACAAAGCGTAACAAGTAGGCAGATGGACACCGTACCGGAGGAAATTGTAATGTATTTCATGGTTCTCTCATGACCACTCATTAATAATAAAAAACCTACTGAACCAGTCGCAACATTGACTAACTGCCCCAGAGAAAGGACGACTAATAGTGGTGCCGCGGCGAGAAACTCCTCACCAAAAAACTGCATTACAAACTCGGGGAAGAGGGTGCAAATAATTACGGGTACAATCGCTAAACCAACATTGGCTCGGCACGCCAAGCGGCTCAGGTTCTGCAGTTTGCGCATTTGACGCTCTTTGTAGAGAGAGGCAAACATCGGGGCGACCACAAAGTTAATGGTAATCAGCACAAAGCCAATCAGTAGTGATGTGCGTTGGGCTGCGGCTAACAAACCGATTTCCGCTGTTGAGATAAAAAAGCCCGCAATAACAAGGCTTCCCCATTGAAGAACATTCGTGAAGATACTGCCAACCCAGACTTGCTTGGCAGAAGCGGCCATTTTTTTGTTTGGTACGAAAGCCGATGTTTGATATTGATCTGAGCCAAGCCAATTGGCACTAGATATGACCGCGACGCCTATGCTCGCTAAAAGCAGTGCGGTCATTAGATTGTTGATATTTTGCTGACCGATATAGTCTAGGGCAAAGACAAAAATGACCATCAACATGCTTACCCCAAGCTGCAACGCAAACAGAGATGATACGACTTTTCTACATGCTTGAAGCACCCGACTGTTGGTTTGCGCAAGCACCAAGAAAGGTATACAAAGCAAGCATAAAGTAATCGCATACATTGGTGATTGAGTCTGGTTTAGCTGTTCTGGAAACAGATTAAACCCTGCCAACAAAACGCCTATGGCGAGCAAGCAAAATGCCATACTTCGATAAAGTGCGGTTTTATAGTTTTGGCTTTGTTCAAGCTTCTCTTTGTTATTAAAAGCGATCGCATTGTAACGAACTAACGAGACATCAAAACCTAGCTGAGAAACGATGGCGAGTAGCGAGACTAGGTTGAATAAAAAGAAGAATTGACCGGCCGTCGAAGCGTCACTGGTCTTCGATACAATCAGAGTCAGTAAAAAAGCAAATAGCGCACTCAACACACGCGTGATTGCGGTTTTTAATCCAGTAGATAACAAGCTTTTTTTACCGCTGGGCATCAACAGTAATTTTTGTTGAACAGTGTGAAACATAGGAGCATTTAACCGTATAGTTTATTGAGTGCTAGGCGCTGTTTTTCTTCACTGAAGGCATCGTTTAATTCTGCTGTATATTGGCGAAAATCGATCTCTTCATAATGATTGACACAATGCGCGATCTGCTTGGCCATTTCTTCAGGTGTGAGCGCTAAAAACGGGTAGTTGAGATCTTTGGTTGCGCCGATGGTCCGAATAACCATAGGAAGATGTAACTTGGATGCTTCTAGAATGGTTAACGGCATCCCTTCCCATGCTGCAGTGTGTAGATAAAGGTCTGAACCCTTGAGCTTTTCAACTACCTCATCGCGAGGCAGCATGCCCGTTACATCCACATTTTCAGTGCGTAATTTCTGTTCGAGTACGTGGTCACCGCCACCTATCCATGTGATCTCTATCGGGCGGTTAAGCGCATACCGATTAAGGAACTGCAATGTGCTGATAAGAAACTGAGGATCTTTTTGAGGCGCGACACGACCAAGTACAATGAGCTTCAGCGCTTCTTGCTTGTCTCGCTCTATACGATCTTCACTTTGATAAGACACGTAGTTGTTGAGCAGTTCGGCATGTTTCGCACCAATGCTAATGGCTAGGTCACACTCTCGTTGGCTACAGCCTGCAACCACATCAATTTTGCTCAGTTTTACTTTCTCTAGTGCTTTATAGATCTGGCGTGCAAGCTCTGAGATATCTTCACGTTCGAAGGCATAACAGTGCGGTGTGTAAACCAAGCGTGCCTTGCCAAGCTTTAGAAATCGGCCGAGAAATCCTGCTTTACTCGAGTGCAAATGCACGACGTCGGGACTAAGTGATGCAATCATGTGGTTTGCATCGCGAATAAATTGAAGCAAGCCGCCTTCTACCCACTTTGTCTGTACGAAAATGTGGTGGTTGTTCTCATTGGTTAAGTCGTTTTCTCGGGCTCTGGCTAGCAAGAAATGCTGGTAAGGCTCGTCTCTGGATGAGTGAACATAACTATAGAGGGCGGTTTGAACGCCACCTCCAAACGCTTCTGTAACATGGAGTACTTTCTTCATGATGATTTTGTCCCTGGTGTTTGCATCCATTTGTGTTTAAAGGCATCACGCTCTTGCTCTGAATAAACGTGGCGATACAAGGGAAGATCGTACATATAGAACAGTTTTGAGAAGTCGTAGTGATTCTTAAAGTGTTGGTGGATATTGGAGTACCACTTGTTTTTCGCTTCGTTACTGTTTTTCAGCACGAAGTCTTGCAACTCAAGAAACTCACCGATTTCTTTATCAAGAGAACTGAGCTGTTCGCATTTGATTAGCATGACGTTGGCCTGATCGTTCTGGAATGTGAAGAAAGGTTGAGTGTTGTCCAGCTCTTGGCGCATCACATCGATATTGAAATTACGCTTTAACTCGTTGTCGAACCAGTCCGCAAAAAAGTTGAGATTGATATAGTTATCAAAACAATGCTCGAGGTGCTGATACGTGACTTCCATATCTCGGTGAATTGCATCGTTCTTTTTGCCTTCGATAAATTGCAAATGGAGATCTTGAAAGAAGCGAGAAAAGACAGTTGCGATTGGATCGCGGACCAGAGTAACGATTTTAATCTGCTCGCGTTTTTGTAAGATACGTTTTCGCTGCTTGAGCACTAAGCGATAGAGTGCGCGGTTTCGGAAGTCGAAGAATTTACTCACGTCTTTTTTATTGTGATACATGTGAAATTCTTCGTGATCATCAAAGGTGTGGATGTGATAGCTCGGGATATTTTTCTCCCCTAGCGTGTGCTCAATTGATGAGGAGCCAACTTTGCCCATTTGGTAAACTAAAACAAAATTATCAGCTTGGAGTTCTCGGTTCTTTTCAAATTGTCGAGAGATTGAATACTTCATCTATCCTATCCTTGATTATTCATATTCGTGGTGATGGTTTACCGGAAAAGTATGAGCAATGGCCCTTGAGTCGTTGCTCATGCTGATCATGACGGGTAATAAGAGTATTAAAATTATGGTGGTGTTTACCGCAACGAAAAACACCATGATGAGGGCGTATATCGCAAGTAATAGGCTTTTTCTGTTTTCATTAAGACTACGGAAGCAAAAGCGAATAAAAAGAAAATAACCACCAAACAGCAGACCGATACCAAGCAATCCGTATTCAATTGCGGTATCTAACACAAAGTTGTGGGTGTAGATCGCCAGCTCATCATAGTTAAAGTAACTGATCATAAAGTTGGGTAACATTTTCGCGCCGACACCTAGCACTGGGTGTTGAAGTAAAATATCTAGCCCATTGGCAAGTAAAAGTTTTCTATGAAGATTCGATACCCAGCGGGCTTCACTTTGGTTGGCAAATAAGACGTCTTCTTGGGTTATTTCCAATGTGTCTGCTAGCGTTTCAAACCCAACGTAGAGTGTGGTTGTGACGGCAGTAAACACAATGAAGCTCAAGGCTAATAAAATCGCCCACGTGTACGTTTCGCTGAGCGATTTTCTCATTAAGTTTTTTACGAGCAGTTGGTCAAAGAAGAAAAGCAGACAAAAACCAAGTAGCGCTTTTCTTTCTTGTGACAACACCAGTAATACTAAAGCTACGAGCATCAAAAGGTGAAAAGCGCGAATTTTATCTCGATAAAGGTACAGTAGTGAGCACAGTACACCGAACCCGTATTTACTTACCCCGAGTAACTTAAACCCGCTTTGATAACCCTGAGCAAAGTGCCATAAGGCAACGAGCGTACAGATGAAAAACAACAGATACGTGAAATAAACCATTACCCGTTCGTCATCAAACACGCCATAGGCGTACATTAGGCTCAGTAGGCACAAAATCGCTAACCATTGCACAGTTTCTATAACTAGCGGCATTAAAGGGACGCGATTTAGCAGACCATTTATGAACACATACCCAGTGAACAATACGAGGAACCCCATACATGGATGCATGAGTTTTTCAGCTTTTCCTTCCAATACCACTAATGCAGTAAAACCAATAGACAAAAGGCTTGCGATGTCAGATGGGGCTAGCGCTATTCCTCCAGCACGAAACTTCATTGGAATAAAGAACAATGTTAGTAAGCACGCAGCTATTATCGGAGTTTGGTTATTTATCGGTACAAAGTTCATCATAAATTTTGTAATAGCTGTTCCTAAAGTTATTCAAAGTAAACTGGTTACAACGTTCGACAAAAAAACAGGAAGCAGCTTCATAGGAGCTTTTACTACCCACTATGTGAAGTATTTTTGTTATTAAGTCATCGGATTGACCTTGTTTAAATAAATAAGTTTTATCTCCGATTACTTCATTTAGTCCGGGGACGTCCGAGCCTAGAACTGGTAACCCTTCAGCCATAGCCTCTACAGCCGCAAGACCAAAACCTTCTACTTTTGAAGATTGCACATACAGATCGAGACTAGATAAGAATCGAGGAATGTCAGATGTGATACCATACCAATGTATACGATGATCGCAGTTCAAATCTTTTGCTTTTTTTCTAAGAACTTGTTTTTTTTCTCCGTCTCCAGCTAGATGGAGGTGGTAGTTTTCTGGTAATTTAGCTATTGCACATATTAATGTATCGTGGTCCTTATAGTGATGAAGCCTACCAACCATTCCTATGTTTATAACTCCTTTTTTTTCTAGCGCCTTATATAATTTAGGTTGTCTAGAGAATCGATGAAGATCTACACCATTGAATATTACTTCATAGCGGTCTTTGTATGCTGGTATGAATTTAACTAATGCTTCTTGAACCTTGTGAGTGATGCAAATAGTTTTGTCATTGTTCATATAAAGAAGGTGCTCCATAAACTTAAATAATGGATAGTCCCTGCGTCGATTAGTTGTGTTATGTTCTGTTTGTATTTTCCTTTTTCCAAAGGAAAATAGAGCGAGGTATATAGAAGGAAATAAATGACTATGTACCAAATCTGGCCATTGGAGTATTTTCCATTTTTCAATTAGAGACAGTGACTTCCAAACATAGCACGTCACTTCACTTTCTTTCAGTTTTTCCTCGAAATCATTGTCTGGATTAAGAATGAGAACTCGTATTTTATATTGAGGCATACGCTGGACTACTAGATCTACAAGAAAGCGCTGCGCTCCACCATTGCTAGATAAGTCATTGATTATGTGTAGTATTTTCATTTAAATACTTTTCCTTGAGTGATAGGATTTCAGAGTTTGAAAAGAAACGTTGTGCTAATTTTGATGAGAACATTTCTTCAACGTACTCGGGTGTAGGTTGAAATTGCGTTTTGAATTCTTTCATTAGTGGCGAGTACCATTTGTTGTCTGATTGATTTTCATAAACAACATCCACGGGGTAACCTAAAAAGTCTTCAACTGCGGAGTTAGCCTTCGTTAGCTTGTCACTTCGAATGACCAACAGTGAGAAGTTATTGTTATGGTATGTTTGATAGCCTACTTCGTGATTAAAAGACTCGTTAAACACATCAATCCCTGTTAGTTGTTTGATCTCGTTGTCAAACCACTGCAGCGCATATTGATGATTCATGTGCTTATCAAATGCTTCTTGGAGTAATTGCGGTCGTTCGGTACGTATTGCGCTGTCATCCTTTAGATATTTGTCCGCCATCCAAAAAGGAAGTGCTTGAAAGAACATTGAGACATTTCGTCCGATCGGTTCACGCACCAGAGAGATAATTCGAACTTTTTTCTTGCGCTTTAACATATGGCTCATCGTTATACGCTTTAGTCGTCGCTTTAACGCATTGATCTGAGGCTTATGCAATTGCGCTCTAACGGGGGATATTTGTTTTTGCGCATCGACGGTCATAAGGTCGTGCAAGTGAATCGAGTTAGGAATGGAATGCTCTAATGCACTCGAACCTACTTTGCCCATTTGATAGATCAATACCGGCTGTTCTTGGCTTTTCAACGTTTGGTACCAAGATAGGTTTACGTTAGTAGGCGTATTTCTGGACATAAAGCGTCTCTCCTTCCTTGGCCTTGGCTTGTGTGATTAAGACGCCAAGAGATGGAACTGAGTGTTGTATTTGTTTAGATAACGCAAGGTTAACCAGTGATGATTTTGTTGATTCTGAGCGAATGACGGTGATCAGACCATTGGCATACTGACCAAGAATAAGTGCGTCACTCACTGACAGTAGGGGTGGTGTATCGATAATGATCCGGTCATACTTATTTTGAAAATGTTCGAGCAACTTTTTAAAGCGATCAGAAGCCAGTAATTCCTGTGGGTTTGGCGGAATTAGGCCGGCCGGTAATACATCTAAGTTGGCTTCTTTTATATGTGTAACACAATCTTTGATTGGCGTATCCATCGTCAGGATATGCGTTAAGCCAGGGCTTGATTCAGCAATACCGAATCGCTTTGCGATGGAAGGTCGACGTAAATCGCAGTCGATGATCAACACCTTTTCCATTTTTGAAAACGACACCGCCATATTGATACTGGTCGATGTTTTTCCTTCTTCTGGAATAGCAGAGGTAAAGGGCAATATCTTTTGCTTCGTGTTGGTTAATCTGAGCAGAAGCGAGGTTCTGACGGAGCGGCAAGCTTCACTAAATAGCTTTTCTTCATCATCTAAATACGCGGTATAACTGACGCCGTTTTTACGCAAATTGCGTTTTTTGACCATAGGAATCACACCTAAACACGTAACACCAAGTTTTTCCTGCACATCGGCTGTGCTTCGGATAACTTCTCGCATCGTTTCTAAGATGATGACTAGAGCGCAAGCAATGGCAAAGCCAAAAAAGGTGGCAATCAGTACCAGTTTGATTCGTTGTGGTGCCACCGGGAATAGAGGAATGATGGCTTTATCAGTAAAGCGAGCCGTGACATTCTTGTAGTCGCTGGTGGCGTTGGTCTCTTTCTCACGATTTAAGAACGCTTCATAGAGTGCCTTATTGGATTCAACCTCGCGTTTTAACTGTTCGTAACGCGCTTTTTGTGACCCTAACGATTGGAAGTCTGACTTTTTGTTATCGAGTTCTGCTCGAAGCATGTCCTCTTGCGCTTTTGCAGCAAGAAGGTCTTGTTGCTTACTGAAGGAAATGTCACGGATGAGTTGCTGGGTTCTTGATTGAATTTCAGCAAGCTGTGCTTTCGCCTGAATCATTCGATCATGCTTAGGTCCGTAGCGCTGTGCCAGTTCAGAGAGATTTTTGGCTGCCTGTGCTTCCGACAATTTTAGATCGCGGATTTGCGCTTGATTAGCGAATTCATCAATTGACAACAAGCTGTCTAAACTTTGCGAAGATTTACGTTGTAACAGTTGGATTAACGTCTGCGCTTCAATACGCTTATTAACAGCGATATTCAGCTTGCGAGTGAGTTCTTCTAGCTCATTTGCGTAAATTTCATCAATACCGTTTATATCGATCAACCCTTCTTTTAACAAGAATTCTTGCAGCGCTTGCTCCGAGTTACGTAATCGCTCCTCCAATTTTTGAGAGTTATTTGTCAACCAAGTAGCCGCATTTTGTGTAACGACCAATTTGGCTTCAAAATTTGCGTCAATGTAGGCTTGGCCGACCGCGTTGGCGATTGTCGTCGCAAGCTTAGGATCGGTAGAGCGAAAGCGAATTCTGACTAATTGGGTGTTACGTACTGGCTCAATATCGAGTTTACTTCTGAAAGCTTGAAGTGCCTGATAATAGGACTCTGAAAACTGGGCGGTTTCTTTTGGGCTTGGTGCCACATTCAGTAGGTCTTGAACAAAAGGAATCGACTTTATTTGGTCGATTTTTTTATTTAACCCCCCTGAGCTTGTGAATTCAGGTAATTGGGTGAGGTTCAGCTCTCTAATGACCTTATCTGCAATATGATTCGATTTTAAAATGGCGATTTGCGTTTGAAAGTACTCTTTTTTTGTCGTGTCGACGCCATATACTTCCTCGATTGAAAGGGCGCTTTTTTGCTCCTCTTGGATGAGTAGCGTAGCTGTACCTTGGTATATCGATGCTTTGGAGTAGATATACCAAGTACAAGTTAATGAGAACAGAAGCGTGAATGCTGCGATGCTTAGCCAATTCTTTTTAATCGCTTTGAAGTGATGGCCAAAACGAATCAGTTCTACTTTGTTCATCTGGAGATTATTTGGATGAGTCCCGTTCATTTGATTCCCTGTCACTTAAAAGAAGCTCTGGCCAATAAATACAATGTCACCAGGTTCAACGTTGCGGTGCATACTGACTCCTTCCATCGTTTGACCCGTTTTATGCTTGGTTAGGTTAATGCCTTTGCGTGAGGCTCTGTCGGTCAAGCCACCTGCTAAAGCGATCGCCTTCTCTATGGTTAATCCTGGACGGTACTCAAATCCACCAGGCTTCCTGACTTCGCCATTAACGTAAAACAGACGAAAATTATTGATGGTGACCATCACTTTTGGATTGATGAGATAATCGCCTTTTAAACCCGTTTCTATTTCGTATTTGAGTTGTTTCGGTGTTTTTTTGATTGCTTTGATTCGGCCAAGGTAGGGGTAATCAAAATAGCCATCTGACGTTATTAGAATATTTTTAATCGTAAGATCTTCTTCACCATAGACCTGCACGGAAATGGTATCGCCAGTATCGAGTAAGTAATCTTCCTCGTTTGAGTCAGCGTTGACCAAAGTGCTAAATAGCAACAACGCTACACTCATGAATTTGATGAATGCCTTCATTAATAATCCTTTTTACAGAGAAAACTGTGCGCTTAAAGTCCAAATGTTCTGTTCGAAGCTATAACCCGATCGGCTAGAGTTTTTATCTTGGTATTGCCAATCGGCTTGCAGCTGTATCCAACGTTTGATCTGATAATCGATACCAAAAGATAGAGTGTACCGATCGTCGTTTCTGGAGATTCCCGTGTAATCATCTTGTTGATAAACAGCACCTAAGCGAGTTGCAAGGTAACTATTCCAATCGTGCTTCAGGTTCAGTCGGTAACGAGTTTGTAGGTTGTAATCGCCATCTTGATCGGGGTTAACCGCCGCTTGAGTGGTTTTCACGCTGACTAGAGTTTGTTCTTGAGGCAACCATTCAAAGCCGATATCCCAACTAAAGCCTTTAAATGTCTCTCGTTGAGCGCTGTCAAAATCTTTGATTTGATAACCGAGTCGAGCGATGCCTTTGGTTTTTCCTGTGACTTCCCATTCGGCACCGGTGTAATAGAAACTGGTGTTGTTATCTTTCGATGGCTGCGCAGAATTTCGGTGCTGATAATCGGTTACGATTTGGTTTGTTCCGACTAACCAATAGGTTCTTGGCGTCGCTCTTAAATAGAACTCCAAATGTGCATTGGGAGCTCGAAAATCGTTGTATTTAGTTTTAGCGTTTGGGCGACCAGGCAAGCCGTCACGATAGTTTTGATAGGTTTTATCACTGTAGCCTAAACCGAATTCGAGTCTGCCTTTGGCACCGTTAGATCCAAAGACATAATTGGTTTTTACATCGTTACGGTTGAACTCTATTGGTGAGTCGATTGCACTACCATTACCTTCGGTAATATCTTCTCCTCGAACTTCATGCTGGGCGCGAAAACGGTAATCAACCACTAAACGATGACGATGATTAAATTCGAAAAAGTTGGAAAACTGAAAAGTGTGGTCGTCGAAGTCGTTGCGATCGTCAGATGAAAAGCCCGCTTTTAACTTATATAAAATATCTGCGCGATAGCGATTCCGTTCTATACGTGCTAGTAAGCTTGGTTCTATACCCCAAATATTGACCGATTCTACATTGCCGGATTTTTCCGCTTTATTGATGTTGTCATCTCCCTCGTAGAAAGTTTTTACGAGGGGAATCAACTCTATACCAGACTCGGTTTGGTAAGCCATCGGTTCTGCGAGCAAGTCAGTAGAAAACAGACTCAATGCTATTGCCATTGTCAGTTTCTTCATAATCTCAACCTTAGTAAGCGTTAGCACCAGTGAAGCCTTTGAAAACGGTCATAAAGATGATTTTGATGTCCATCCAAACCGACCAATGGTGGATGTAATCCAAATCAAACTCGACTCTCTTTTCCATTTTTTCTAAGGTGTCGGTTTCGCCGCGATAACCATTAATCTGTGCCCAGCCAGTAATGCCTGGTTTTACTTTGTGGCGCAACATGTAGCGATCCACGATCTGACGGTATTCTTCATTGTGTGCCACGGCATGAGGGCGTGGGCCGACAATAGACATGGTCCCTTGCAGTACATTGATAAATTGAGGTAGTTCGTCCAAAGAGGTGCGACGTAGAAATCCGCCAAAAGGCGTAATACGAGGATCGTTCTTTGTCGCCTGTTTCACGTTGGAACCTTGATCCATGGTTGTCATTGAACGGAACTTCCAGACTTCAATCTTGCGTCCATCAAGACCGTAACGATGTTGTTTAAAGATGACAGGGCCTTTAGAAGTTGCCTTAATGCCAATCGCAATGACGAATAGAATAGGGGCGATTAAGACCAAAATAATGCTCGAAAACAAGATGTCTTCAAACCGTTTTACCCAAGAAGAAATTCCAGAAAAAGGTGTATCAAAGACACTTAGTGTTTGAACTTGGCCGATCTGCGCCCAACGAGAATGTAAAAGGTTATAAGTGAAGAAGTCGGGAATCAGATACGTATTTGCGGTGGTATCTGAGAATTGGTTAAGAAGTGACGCAATGCGCTCTTTTGCGTGCATTGGCATCGCGATATAGACGTAATCTACTTCCCCTTTTTTAGCTCGCTCAAGGGCGTGGTCAACAGCTCCTTTAATAGGATAATCAGAATTTGGCAATCTGTCGGAAGATCGTTCGTCGTAAAAGCCATCAAAAAGCACGCCGTGTTCTGTGTGGTTTTGAATTTCGTTAGCTAGGGTAATGCCGTGAGGAGTTTGGCCGATGATGATCGCAGTGCGAGTGTTGAATCCTTTTTTTCTCAAATAGGCTAATCCGGTACGGAATGTTACTCGCCATGCTAAAAGCAGAGCGGGCGTAATCGCAAACCACAGCGCTAAAATTGTGTTATCAAATAAGGTATGGACTTCAGAAAAATACAGCACAATAAAGATAAGTGCAGAAGTCACCGCCCAAGAAACACAGACAATAAACATCTGCTCTTTAAACGAACTGGTTCGCCAAGAGCGATACAGATTGCCGCTTTCTGCCATAAATAGAAAAGAGATGCCTCCAACGAAAGCCAATATGACGTAATCTTTCCCCATCGCAGTATTCATGTCTTTGAACACTAAAAGCAGCATAAAAGAGACGATGACAGCAAGATCTGAGATGCGATATAAAAAAGCGAACTCCATCTCATGAGAGCGGATAAGTCCTTTTTGTTTCATGACTCAGTTTCCCTTCTGACACGCTACCGCCCTTGGGTGTCTTCCCCAATTGCCGTGTCGTGAACGTTATTAGTAGTTGGTGCACAGAGCATTCTGTTGAATGCTACTGAGTTTTTTTGTCACGTGTAATTTCGTTGATAAGTGTAAAAATTTGCGTTGTTGAGGTAAGTGGAAATAAGAATGATATTTAGCCCTTTGGCTAAGTTTGGCGGGTTAGGAAAAAGCTGGTACTTACTTATGAGGAATGAGGAAAAGTATTAAAAATGAAGTATCAGTACAAAGACAATGGTTTATGTGAGGGTAGAAGAAACGGGTGATTTGATTCGTTAACGATTAATGATTTAGTATCGAATTGCTGATATTTATTAAGATAAAAAAATCCCTCTCACTTGAGAGGGATTTTTGAGTAAGGACGAATTAGCTATTCGACTTCTACGCCGTTTTCTTTGTATAGGCGGCGGCATGCGCGACCATCACTGTGGAACAGGTGACAACGATGAGCTGGAATACCGATCTCGATTTTATCGCCAGTGTCGACTGCAAGTGTGTCAGGCTGACGGAAAATAACGTCGGCGTCCGCGCCTTCTAGATTTAGGTATACTTGAGTTTCGTTACCTAGCTTCTCAACAATCATCACTTCACCGTGAATACTTGCATCAGCTTCAGAAGCGGATAATAGGTGCTCAGGGCGAATGCCTAAAGACATTCGGTCGCCGCGGTTAACTGTTGTACCATCCACCGGAATCCAGAAAGATACGCCGTTAGATAGTTGAACTTTGACGCGCTCTGCTTCTACTTCATCAATGAATACGCTCATGAAGTTCATTTTCGGAGAACCGATAAAGCCAGCTACAAAGCGGTTTTGTGGGTAATTGTAAAGTTCAAGCGGCTTACCAACTTGCGATACATAACCGCCGTCTAGTACAACGATTTTATCTGCCATTGTCATCGCTTCTACCTGATCGTGCGTTACGTAGATCATGGTACAACCAAGTTGGCGTTGTAGCTTAGTAATTTGTGCACGCATGTTTACACGCAGTGCCGCATCCAAGTTTGATAGTGGCTCATCTAGAAGGAATACATTTGGCTGCGATACCAATGTTCGGCCAATCGCCACACGTTGACGCTGTCCACCAGAAAGTGCTTTTGGTTGGCGCTCAAGCAAGTGGCCTAGTTGTAGGATTTCTGCTGCTTGTTCAACACGCTTGTCGATTTCTGCTTTGTCTGCTTTTGCTAGTTTCAAGCCAAATGACATGTTGTCATATAAGTTAAGGTGCGGGTAAAGAGCGTAAGACTGGAATACCATACCAACACCACGTTTGGATGGTTCGACGTCATTCATGCGCTGGTCACCAATATACAAATCACCTGAAGTAATGTCTTCAAGACCGGCAATACAACGTAAAAGGGTAGATTTACCACAACCTGATGGACCTACGAAAACAACAAATTCACCTTCGTTGATTGTTAGGTCTACGTTCTTAGAAATCAGTACGTCGCCATACGCTTTACAAACATTTTTTAACGTGACACTCGCCATGTAGCTCGTCCTCGATCAATTTTTTATTATTCACCGCTCATCATTATATGAATTATCTAGCGAGCAGTAACAGTAGGAATCGGTAAGTTCTTGCGGTTGGTAAGAAAAGTAGGGTAGCACTTCAATAAAATGTCCTGAATAGAAGTGCTACCCATCATAGCCAAGTACGAGTTTCTCTCCCCCACATTATTCGTATTGTCTCCCCCGTGAAATAATTACCACAAACAACACTAATAATGACATTCCACTCGTCTGGCAATGCAAAACCAGCAAATCTTTTCCTAATACGTAGGCACTGCTGGGAAAGGGTTCTTACCATCCACTCTTGGATGACTGCAGTTTCTAAGATTGTGCGTAGTGCGACATCCTCCTAATAGAAATAATTGTAGGGGGAGTAGAAAGGGAGGAGTAAAAAAGGAGGAGGAAGAAAGCAGTTGGTCGGAAATCACATTATTGCACCACCTAAAGTTGAAACCGATCACAGGAACTGTCCATTTTGTGATTTGAGTCTCTTACCCTTGGCGATTTAGATCACGAAAATACGTCATAATTGTAAGGGCGTAGGGATTAGGAGGATGAGACATATTGGATTATTTCAGATGATATATGTCGAAATACGGCTGAACCTCAATGGACTAGCCCTACATCAAAAATATAAAAAGGATACGAACATGAAAAAGTTAAGCGCTGTAGCACTAGGTACTCTTGTTGCTTTGGGTTCTTTTGGTGCTAATGCTGCCATCGAAGAAGGACAACTTACTATCTGGATCAACGGTGATAAAGGCTACAACGGCCTTGCTGAAGTTGGTAAGAAATTTGAAGAAGACACAGGCATTAAAGTGACTGTGGCTCACCCAGATGGCCTTCAAGACAAATTCCCTCAAACTGCAGCGACTGGCGACGGTCCTGATATCGTATTCTGGGCTCACGACCGTTTCGGTGGTTACGCAGAAGCTGGCCTGCTAGCAGAAATTAAACCTTCTAAGAATATTCAAGAAGGTATCGTTGATTTCGCTTGGGATGCAGTACGTTACGACGGCAAATTGATCGGCTATCCAGTTGCGGTTGAGTCTCTATCTCTAATCTACAACAAAGACCTAGTTCCAAACCCACCAAAGTCTTGGGAAGAGGTTGCAGCATTAGATGCAAAACTTAAAAAAGACGGCAAGTCTGCAATCATGTGGAACCTAAAAGAACCGTACTTCACTTGGCCACTAATGGCGGCTGATGGCGGCTACGCGTTTAAATACACTTCTGAAGGTTACGATGTTAAAGACGCTGGTATCGCGAAAGAAGGCGTTAAAGACGCAATGAGCTTCGTAAAAGGCTTAGTTGATAAAGGCGTAATCTCTGCGGATATGGATTACTCAGTGTCTGAGTCTGCGTTCAACCAAGGCAAAACAGCGATGACGATCAACGGGCCATGGTCTTGGGGCAACATTGAGAAGTCTGGCGTTAACTACGGCGTGACTACGCTACCTAAGTTCCAAGGTCAATCTTCTAAGCCATTCGTTGGTGTTCTAACAGCTGGTATCAGCACTGCGTCTCCAAACAAAGACCTAGCAGTTGAGTTCATTGAGAACTACCTACTAACAAACGATGGCCTACGTATGGTTAACAACGATAAGCCTCTAGGTGCGGTAGCGCTTAACTCGTTCCAACGTGAGCTAGATTCAGATACTCGTATCGCTGCAACAATGGACAATGCGATGAACGGCGAAATCATGCCAAATATCCCTCAAATGAACGCATTCTGGGGTGCGGCTAAGAACGCAATCATCAACGTAGTTGACGGTCGTCAAACTGTCGATGCAGCTCTTGCAGATGCAGAAAAACAAATGACTAAATAATTAAGTAAGATCTTTTTAAGGAGGAGGCAACTCCTCCTTACTTTTCTATATTTATTCTATATTCGCTAGCAGGTTCCCTATGCAGTCAGTTCAAGGTACAAATGCTATGACAGCACCAGAAGCCAGCCTTCCGAGCAGCAAAAAAGTGTTCATGAAATGGTCACTTTTAGGCACAGTCGGCATCATCAATGGCTACGCAACAATCCTTATGTATTCTCGCGGTGAGATTGCGTTTGCACTACTTACGCTCATTCTTACCGCTTTAGCGTTGTTCATCTTTGGTAGTAAAAAGACGTACGCACACCGTTACATCTACCCTGGTATAGCAGGGATGATCCTTTTCATTCTTTTTCCTTTGGCGTACACCATAGGTTTGGCGTTTACCAACTATAGCGCGAAGAACCAACTCTCTTTTGATCGCGCTCAGAACGTACTTTTGGACCGAACTTACCAAAGTGGTGATAGCTACCCGTTCACTTTGTATAAAACGGAGCAAGGCCATCAACTTGTGGTTGAAAAAGATGGTGAGCTACTTGCAAGCCCGACTTTTCAGCTTGATAACCTTTCAGCATCGGAGTTTGATCTTTCACCAATTGAAGAAGTGACGGGTGAAAAAGAATCAATCAAGGCGATTGTTAAGAACCGCAGTGCGTTGAGCAGTGTCGATTTACATTTGCCAAGCGGTGATGATATCCGTATGAGTGGGCTGCGCAAATTTGCTGCAGTTGTGCCTTTGTACACATTACAAGAAGATGGTGAAACGCTTTACAACAACCGGACTGAAGAAACGCTACGTCCAAATATGGAAGTAGGTTACTACCAGCCTGTCGATGAAAACGGTCAATTTGTTGGCAGCACAGTGTCACCAGGTTTCGTGGTGAACATTGGTACCCACAACTTTGAGCGTGTTTGGAAAGATGATGGTATCAAAGAGCCGTTTATCAGTATCTTTATCTGGACCATTGTTTTCTCTGCGCTAACCGTATTGTTTACGCTTGTTATTGGTCTTGTCCTTGCCAGTGTGGTTCAGTGGGAAGCACTTAAAGGTCGCTCAGTTTACCGTTTGTTGCTAATCCTGCCTTATGCAGTTCCGGCGTTTATTTCTATCTTGATCTTTAAAGGTTTGTTTAACCAAAGCTTTGGTGAGATCAACATGTTGTTGGAAGGCTTATTCGGCATTAGCCCGGCTTGGTTCTCTGATCCGTTCATGGCGAAAACCATGATCTTAATTGTTAATACTTGGCTTGGTTTCCCTTACATGATGATTTTGTGTATGGGCTTACTAAAAGCGATTCCAGACGATTTATATGAAGCATCAGCCATTGATGGTGCGAACTTTGTCACGAACTTCACACGTATCACACTACCAATGATGTTGAAGCCGTTAACACCATTGTTGATCGCGAGTTTTGCATTTAACTTCAACAACTTCGTACTTATCCAGTTGTTGACTGGCGGTGGTCCAAACATGATTGGTACATCAGAGCCTGCGGGTTACACCGACCTGCTAGTAAGTTACACCTACCGAATCGCATTCGAAGGTGCTGGCGGTCAAGACTTCGGTCTAGCAAGTGCGGTAGCAACGCTTATCTTCCTATTGGTTGGCGCATTGGCACTTATCAACCTACGCGTAACTAAAGTAGCTCAGGACTAAGGAGAAATTACAATGGCAATGGTACAAGGTAAGTCATTAAAGTATCGTGTTTGGGCTACTCATATTGCGATGTGGGCATTCTTGGCACTGATTATTTTCCCTTTACTGATGATCATCGCGATTTCATTCCGTGAAGGTAACTTTGCAACGGGTAGCCTGATCCCAGACAACCCAACACTTGATCACTGGAAATTGGCATTAGGTTTCTCGGTGACTAATCCAGACGGTACAGTTACACCGCCACCATTCCCAGTAATGACATGGTTGTGGAACTCGGTAAAAGTGGGTGGTATTTCTGCAATCCTAATCGTGGCGCTATCAACCACATCGGCTTACGCGTTTGCTCGTATGAAGTTCAAAGGTAAGAACACCATTCTTAAAGCGATGATGATCTTCCAGATGTTCCCTGCGGTGTTGGCACTGGTTGCTCTGTACGCGTTGTTCGACAAACTGGGTCAGTACATTCCTTTCCTTGGTCTGAACACGCATGGCGGTCTGATCTTCGCTTACTTAGGCGGTATCGCACTGCACGTTTGGACCATTAAAGGCTACTTCGAAAGTATTGACTCGTCTCTAGAAGAAGCAGCGGCTCTTGATGGTGCTACACCATGGCAAGCATTCCGTTTGGTATTGCTGCCACTGTCTGTGCCAATCCTAGCGGTAGTCTTCATATTGTCGTTCATCATGGTAATTGGTGAAGTTCCTGTAGCGTCACTACTGCTTTCTGATGTAGACTCGTACACACTTGCAGTGGGTATGCAGCAATACCTATATCCACAAAACTACTTGTGGGGTGACTTTGCCGCAGCTGCTGTACTTTCAGCAGTGCCAATCACTGCCGTATTCTTACTTGCGCAGCGCTGGTTGGTTGGTGGTCTAACCGCTGGTGGCGTGAAAGGATAATCTCTTGTGGTCTGAGATTGATAAGAATAACTAGAAAAGGGCGACCACATGGTCGCCCTTATACTTAGCACGGATATTACAATTTTGGTTTGGCCGCCGATCAGTAATATCTTGGCTTTTATTGGCGTTACGCATAGCTGGCTGTTAGCTTAGTTCCTTACGATTCAATCACTAACAGTTTTTGTAACCATAACCTGAGTTTAGACTCAGGTTTTTTTATGCCTGCTAAAGGCAATTTTGCAATAAGTAGATAGAGATTAGCGGCTTTGCAATGGATTACACAGGGCTTGAATAATGCCCTGCGTAGCACTTCACATAAATAACTAGAGCTTAGTAAAAAGCTAAATTGAGGTAGGGAAGGAAGAGATTAAAACTCTCGGCTGGAAGGTGCGCATCCAACGTATTGAAGCAGCGTGTACAAACTTTCTTGCTGCAGTGCGACGCGACGAAATAGATTAGCAAAGGTAACGTCACCGCCAAAGCAAGTTTGAATGTAATGATTAATTTCTGTTTCGTTATACCCCTCGACGTACATGGTTCTCACCCACTGGTACTCGACCGCTTTTAAATTGGTCAACGTCTCTTCACTTAAGGTCGTTTCTTTTAGTCTCAAGATCCAAACTCTATCCAACTCTAAAATAATGGATGGATTTAAGCAAAGCTAGGTGAAGGATTTATGACAGAGAAGGGCGAGCGTGAAACAAATGGCAAAACCATGATGTTGCTCCACACTCTGGGTCTAGGTAACGTTGAGGTACTTAATAGCGTTCTTAACGGATGCCAGTTACTTGAGGTATTTAACGTGTGCTTCCATTTCTTCCCCAATCTCTTTACGCATGTTCATAAGACGGATAGCGGATTGCTCTAAGGCTTTGTCTTCATCTGACTCTGGAATCCATTTCGGTACATCGGTTGGTTTTCCGTTTTCATCTACAGCAACCATGATAACGATACAGTGAGTGGTGAGTCTGTTTTTCATTTGCTTTGGATCACTAGCTTGCACGTCAATCGCAATGTGCATTGAGCTTCGTCCGGTATAAATGACTTTCGCGCTAACTTCGACTAAGTTGCCGACATGAATCGGAGCAACAAACCGAATGCCGCCAGCATATGCGGTAATGCAATATTTACCACTCCACGCTGCAGAACAGGCGTACGCTGCCAAGTCGATCCATTTCATTACGGCGCCGCCGTGCACTTTTCCGCCAAAATTTACGTCGCTGGGTTCTGCTAAAAAGCGAAGGGTAATGTCTCTTTGACCACTGCTCATCTGTCTTTCCTTGATGGGTTATTGTTTTCCCAATTTAGCAGCAAGATGAATTTTCGGGAATAGCGAATGAAACAAAATTTTAACTTTTATTCGAACGCTGGAAGTGACAAGCCACAGCGTAGTTCTGTGGCTTGGGGTGTAGATGTTAATTGGCGGTAGAGGCAATCTCAGAATTGGATAATGGTTTTCTCTGTCTTACTTTTACTTGCGACAGGATAACGCCAGAGATGACTAACAACCCACCAATAATGTGGTAAGCGTAAATTTTCTCACCAATTAGTGTTGAAGCAAGTATGACGGAAACCACAGGCATTAGGTTCATGAACATAGCACTTGAATCAGCACCAATTGAATCAATCGCTTTGACCCACATCAGCGGCGCGAAAATGGAAGCAGCAATACCAGCATAAGCGATTAATGGTAGCGCGTCTTGGCTTGGTAACAGTTGCTCACTAGAGAGCCAAAGTGGTGTGAGCATCAAAACAGAAAAGAAGCCCTGCATGTAAACCAGAGTCAAACTACTGAATGGCATTTTCCAGCGTTTTAGCAGAACACAATAAGCCGCGTATACCATGGCAGCAACGAGCATTAAGCTGTCACCTTGCGTTAAGTCTTGATGTAAAAAGTAAGTGATATCACCGTGACCAAGCATAAATGCCAAGCCGCCGAGCGAAATGACACCACCGACGATACTTAACATTGATATAGATTTACCGAGCAATGGGACACTTAAAAACACACTGATCAAAGGAACTAAAGAGGTGATCAGGGCCATATTAGAGGCCGTTGTTGTTAAACCGGCATAGTATCCAAGTGACTGGTTGAGAACCATACCAAGTAACGCAAGAAACGCCAACTTAGCTAAGTAAGGTCGAATAATGTGTCGTTGTTTGATGATTGCAGGCAGGCAAAATGGCGTTAGGAGTACCATTGCGACAAACCAACGGTAGAAACTCATCGCACTTGGTTCAATGGCGCTCGCAGCCATCTTGTTCACAATTGAGTTACCACCCCAAATCATAACGGTGAAAAACGGAAGTAAATAAATCATGAGAACCCTATAGCACAATTATTGATGGCGCTAGTCTGGCAGGTCTTTATAATAAAAAGTATCTCTTAAAAGACATCGTAAGCGATAGGAAGACAATTTTGAAAAAGAGCGCCAGAAATCTTCACCCCTCCTTATCAATCGATCGTGCGCCATCAGATGTATTTATGAATTTCGAAGCGTTTCTCTCTAATACAGAAACACGAATTCATAGCCACCCTTGGGGGCAAGTGCAACTGATCAGCGGTGGGATTCTGGAGATGGATGCAGAAGACACAAGATTTCTAGCACCTCCACATCTTGCTATTTGGGTTCCCGCCGGAATTCGTCACACTAGCTACAACCGTAAGCCAATCGAATATTGTTCTTTGAATATTGCCCCTGAATTGACGGCGCATTTTCCAACTAAAACGAGCTTGATCAAAGTGACTCCAATCGTGTCATCTATTATTGAGGACTTTCGTCAGCGAGACATTAATGTGGCGCAAACTGATGAAGACAAGCGCTTGGTACAAGTGTTATTGGACCAGCTTGCAAAGCAAGAAGTCGAACATCACTTTTTACCGACTACCGACAATAAGTATCTTGAACCGATTTTAAAAGCAGTAGAAGAATCGCCGACGGATGAGATCAGTTTGGCGGAGTGGGCGGCAAAAGTGCATACCACAGAACGCACGTTAGCGAGACATTGCCAGAGTGAGTTGGGCATGAGCTTTACTGAGTGGCGCTTACGTGTGCGATATTTACATTCTATGGAGTTGCTGCGTAAAGGGCAGACTGTGAAAGAAGTCGCTCTGACGTTAGGTTATAACCAAGCTAGCCCTTTTATCGCGATGTTCAAGAAATACTCCGGCATGACACCGGAGCAATACAAGAATCGATTGTTGTAAAAGTGTAGAGTCTATTTTAAAAAAATTGACAATGCGCTGTATGATGACCGACTCGAAAAGCTGATGGTATTGGAAAGACCTACGTCTATCTTGTGTCAGATTGAGTCAGAATTATAACCTTGAGAATTCGCTTTATTATCATTGCTTTACAACATGCCTGTAAGATTCTTTAGATGATACAATGTGCTAAAGTGACAAAAAAACTCAATTGACACCGCTTAGATTTAAGTATTGATTGTTATTAGTTTCTTCAGCCGCCAATTTGTCCCTACTTTTCAAGGAAGTAGAGTTGTACTGTGCAACTATAACTCTTCTACCCTCAATCGTGAGTTCCAATGTGGGTGACCATATATTCTGATCGCGATGCGTCACAATAATCACGGTCGAGTTCAATGTTTGAATATGTTGAGCAATACTTTTTTCGGTTGCTTCGTCTAATGCTGCCGTCGCTTCGTCGAAAATGAGGATTGGCGCCTTTTTAATGAGAGCTCGCGCAATTGCAACTCTCTGTCTTTCACCTCCTGACAACCCTGAGCCTCTTTGTCCTACTGTTTGATGTATTCCTTTAGGAGATGAGTCAATAAGTTTGTCCAATTGTGCGTGTCTTGCAAAGCTCTCAACTTCATAATCACTTGCATTGGGATTACCTAACCGAATGTTATCCGCCAATGTGCCAGTAAAAATGACCGGTTCCTGAGCAACATAGGCTATATGCTGGGTGAGCACGTCATAAGGGATATTCTTTAGATCTATCCCTCCGAGCGAAATAAGACCTTGGTCAGGATCATCAAACCTTAGAAACAGGCCCAGTAAAGTGCTTTTCCCACTGCCACTGACTCCATTGATGACGACGGTATCACCTTGTTTGATCTCCGTGCTAGCATCTTCAAAGAGATCTAAATGGCCCACAAGGTTCAGTTCGAACTTATGGTTTTTGGGGGAGGTTGCAAATTGAGGATTAGGCTCAGGCAGAACAGGGACATTCGTTAACTGAGCGTAATTTTTAATTGAGGATTTTACGTCGTTAATCGCAAAGCCTGCCAACGCGAGTTCACCCAAAGGTGCAGCTGCACGGGTAATCAATATCAATAAAGCCAAGGCTAATAAGGGTTGAGTAATCGGCTCTAAGACGAGATAGATGGCGATACCTGCAAGAGGTAAAATCGTTGCCAATCCTGATACTAAGGTTGCGATAGAAGCGTTACGATTAATAGTTGAATGAGCTTCTTCTTGTGCGTGCCAACTCTGTTCAATACGCTCGATTGAGCGCTCAGGCCCCGCTGTTGAGCGAAGTAACTCAAGGTGATCTATGAGCTCAAGTGTTGATTTAGTCGCTTGAAGCTCTGCGTCATGTCGGTCGCTATCTGAGCGACTTAGGTATCTTTGCGCCTTGTACTGAACGAGCAGTGCAACTAGTAACAATACGGCACTGAGTAGTGCAATTTCACCTCCTCCAACGACCCCAATACCGATAATTAAAAATATGGGTAACATTGGAGCGTGCAAAAATGTTTGTAGCTGATGAGCAGGAATGGCCATAAAGCCAGGTATTCCTCGTTCTGCTAGTTGAGTGAGCTGAGTTCTATGCTGATCATTAAACCAAGCTAACTTTGCTTTACTGAGCGAATGACCTACTGATGAATAAAGATCCCCAGCCAGTTTCGCACCAGAGAGAAATCCAGAACGAGTTACAATAACGGTAACTATCACAGTTAGAACAGCAGCTATTATGACGTTCAATGGTGAAGCTTGTTCGACAATAGATATTGCAAGAAATGTGTAAGCCGTTGCCTCAAATAATGCAACTAGTCCCCAACCTATAGCGACTCGATATAGACGGTGCTTTGCACTTTGTGGAATTGTCGAATTGGAATAGAGGGTATTGTGAGCCGTCATACTTCTTCATCCTGTCGTTGAGCCTTTCTGTTGAGCATCAATGTAGTGTCTGCAAGTTTCGCGAGTTCTGAGTCGTGAGTAATTATGATCAATATCTTGTCTTGTGTTTTCGCAAACTTCGCGAGATTTCTGATCACAGTGAAGGCCGTATTTTTATCGAGAGCACTGGTTGGTTCATCCAGTAATAGAACGTTGGCTTGAGTTAGAAATGTGTTAGCTATTGCGACACGTTGTTGCTCGCCTCCTGAAAGCACGCTTGCATCAGAATTGAGGTCAATCTTTAATTGAGCTTGTTGCAAAGCTTGGTTCAGCTCGTCGTCACTTGAACTTGGCGTTGATAGTTTCAAATTCTGCCTAATGGTAGTTTTGAGTACACCGATATCTTGGGGTACATAGCGTATGGAGGAGTATCGGGATATCTCAGAGAGTTTAGACAGTTGATTGCCTCCTAAGGTAACGAAGCCTGAAAGAGGTGTTTCTTGACCTGCTAATAGACGTAGTAACGTACTTTTGCCTGCTCCGCTAGGCCCCATGATGGCTGTAAATGAACCCCGTGGGAAGTAGTGGGAGAAGTTATCAATAATATTAACGGTTCCATTAGCCACTACGATATTTGATGCTTGTAGTGATAGCGGTTTTTCTCCCGCGCTCAAACTGCCACTTTCTATTTGTGGTTGCTGTAAAAAGTCGCTGATGTTCTTTGCAGCATTCTTTCCTGCGTTAACGTAGTCCAATCCATGGCCAAGCTTCAGTGCGGGTGATACGACGGCCAAACCAAAAAAGAATAGCGACGCCATTGCCACGGGACTTAATTCATAGCCAATGGTATAGGCCATTGCGAAAGTCGAAACCGCTTGAAGTAATGCGGTAGCAATTGCTGCTGGAAGGGCAACGCTACCAACCCATTTCACTATGCCGTGAGTAAAGCGTCTTGTGGCATCATTATAGCTGTCGAGTGCTCCTGCTTGCGTGCCGTAAATTCGATTTACTCGGATACCTCTTGTGTAGTCGTTTACTGCGGTAACGATATCACCCATTATTGTCATGCGCTCTTTGCCATGTTTAGCGGCGAACCTAGGTAAAAAGAGTAGGTAGTACAATGATGCAATTAGACCAGGGAGCAGAGTAAGCATCGCTACCGGACCTGTGAGATTCAACATGATAAAAATAGAAGTTGCGGGTACGACAATGAATGTCACGAGTTCTGAAGGCAAATGCGCAACCATGTGGTGAAGCGTGCTGATGTCTTCGGAAACTATGCGACGCAGTTGATTATCACCATATTGAGAGATGGTCTTGCTTGGCAAGCGCGTCAAGTGCTGAGCAACTTGGCGACGTAATCGAGTGGAAAACTGCGACTCGGCATCATGAACTAACCACGAGCCCACTGATGAGGCAAGTGCGCTAGCCGCCCAAAGTCCTATGGCACCGTAAATCCATTGGTTTGCAAATTTATCGATAAGGTTTATCAAGCATAGCAGTGCACCAACTTTTGCCACAGCGGCAAGTGCTTCACAAAACGTTCCCAAAGCAAGCTTCTTAATCGATGGCTTTAAGCTAGGCGTAACGTAATGTTGGCTGATTTTACTTATCATATTGTCACCTTATCTAGCCTATCAAGCGAAAATAAGGAGAACGTGGTAGAGCATATTGAGCTCTTATCGTTTTTCATATAAAGCCTATGGAAGTGGACGTTGATGGATTATGTTTTGAATTAACTTTGGCCGTAGGTGTTGCGAGCTCTTTGTCTGCTTGAATGTTGAAGATGAGTACTTCCTTTGATTTGTTGTGAATTTTCATGAACAGCCAAATGGGAGTAAGTCCCCCTTAGAAGGCAGGCTAAAGGGGAGGTGGAGGGATTAGAAATCCGCAGTAGCTGACAGCATCACTGTACGTGGTGCGCCAAGAGCTAGGTCCGCATAGTGGGTGGTTGTCCAGTAATCTTCATCCAGTACATTGTTTACGCTAAGGCGCCAAACCACGCTTGTTTCAGCAATATTTGAGTTGTAGCGTGCGCCAAGATCAAGAATAGTCTGTGCAGGTAATGCCTGAGTGTTTTGTGCATCAATGTATTGTTCAGACATATAGTTCGCTTGGCCGATAAGCGTGAGATCACGCATCGCAGGGAGGTTCCATTCTAATGCGAGTTTAGCTTGTAAATCGGGTAGCTTAGTTGCTTGTTTCCCCTCCTCTGTCACATCTGTTGCTTTTGTAATCTCTGCATCTGTATAGGCGATACCACCGATGAGTGTATAGTCCTTTGATAGTGTGCCGTAGAACCCCCATTCAATACCGCGATTGCGCTGTTCACCACCGAAAGAAAAAATGTTGGTATCCGGATCTTGGTACCCATTTGGCTTATTAATCTCAAATAAACTGAACGTATGAGCAAAGCCGTCCAGGTCAAGCTTCACGCCTGCTTCAGTCTGTTTGGTTTTTTGGGGTTCAAAAGCCTCTCCTGCGTTTGCAGCGCTAGAGCCTGCTGTTTTCCCATTCGTTAAGCCTTCGGTGTAGTTACCATAAAGCGAAACTGAGCTCGAAACTTTGTATAATGCTGCAAGTGCGGGAGTGTAAGTACTTTCCTTAAACTTGGTGGTAGGAAGCGACATTCCGTTCATTATTATTCCAGATTCATAATCAATGCTCTGGTAACGCAAGCCGAGCGTGATTTGGTATTTCCCATCAACAAAAGATAACGTATCGGCAATGCCATAGCTGACCTGAGTTGAATCGATAGGTAAACCATAGTAGTTGTCGTAAACTGAATTTTCTGGTCCCCAAACAGGATCATAAATATTCGAGTTCCAAGGGGCTGGATTATTATTACCAGTTGGAGAATCATTTTTATCTTCTCTAAAGTAAGTACTATTCAGTACAAGGTGGTGTTCTACTGGGCCAGTGTCAAAGTTGCTACGAACACCTATCTCACCTGAAGTCCGTTTGTTCTCAAGCTTAACTGATCCGAGAGATACCTCTAGGTTACCCTCGTTATCGATGATTTTGATTCGTTGCGGTACATTTGAATGAAAATCTGTACGGCTACCACCCAATGCGCTGTATACAGTTACAGAGTCACTAACGTTTAGCTCCCCGCGAATCATCATCCCTTTATCTTCGCTATCATTGTAGGCCCAACTTGGCGTCAATAATGTGTCAGATGGAGGAGATGATGGGATTTTGAGACCAGAAGCGATGCTTAACCCACGGTTTGCACCTTCAACTCGCTCTGTACTGTAGTAAAAATCTGCTTCAAGGAAAGCAATGTCATTACGCCAATCAAGGCTTAATGATGCAAGTTGAGTTTTGTTGCTTTGGTTGTTTATCGCGGTGTCTCCATCTTTAAATGCACCGTTGAAACGAATACCAAATTCTTCATTTGTACCAAAGCGACGTCCAATATCGATATGTCCTCCGAATTGAGTGTCCGATAAGTAGCTGCCGGTGAAAGATGTGATTGGTGTTTCTTGTGCTCTTTTTGTCACTAAGTTGATGGTGCCACCAACAGATCCATTCGGTGGCATACCGTTGAGCAAAGAAGCAGGACCTTTAAGTACATCAATACGTTGATACATTTCAGGAGAGGTTCGGTAATAAGGAGCGATACCATACAATCCATTAAACATAACGTCGCTAATGTCTGAGTTGAAACCTCTTACTTTGAAACTTTCTTTGTTTAAGCCGGTTTCACCGCTGGTGAAAACAGAGGGATCAGAAGCTGAGATTACATCTGAGATATCGCGTGCTTGTTGGTCTTGAATGTGTTTTTCTGTGTATCCAATCGTATTGAAAGGCGTTTCCATGAAGTTTTTGTCGCCAAGCATTCCCATATTACTCGCGTGAGAAACTTTGCCAGCGGCATAAACTCCGTTTGCTTCACCATAAACTGTCATTGATTCATCTACGACTTCTTCAGCTTGAGCGATACTAATTGGTACGACAAAAGTACTAAATTGAAGTGAAATAAAGAGGGCGATATGACACGGGCTTGGTTTGTTTTTCTGTGAAGAGTCCATCGCTATCTGATGATAGTCATGAGTCATTATAGATTCCTTTTCTTTGTTTGGGCTAGCTCACATCCGTTCTGACGTCGATTGAGTGTTGAATTACTTAAGATCCAACTCATTGTTATTAGATTTAGCTTTGGTAACCTTTTAGGATGTCTTCAATTATGATTTTCAGAGATGTGATGCTTGCTGAAGTGATGTACCAAGCATCGGCATCAACAAAAACGACGTTGTCGTTTTTCCATGCTTTGGTTTGACGGAGTAGTGGGTTTGCTAAGTGTTCCGCATCAATGACAGGCTTTCCTTCCATTACTGCTGTTCGATCAATGATGTAAAGAATGTCTGGATCAGCTTGGCTAATGAACTCGCTAGAAATTGGCTGACCATGCAAACCTGTCTCCACTTTTTCACTCGCTGGTTTTACCCCCAGAACATCGAAAACGAAGCCATAACGAGACTCAACGCCAAATGAGCTGAAAGCACCATTGTTATGCATGACAACCAAAGCTTTTTCAGAACGCTCTTTCGTAACAGCGCGCACTTCTGCGACTTTTGCATCGATTTCGGCAACTTTCTGTTGGGCTAGCTCCTGCTTTTCAAAGATCTCACCAAGCTCTACAAGGTGTTTCTTAATGGTATCGACGTGATGGTCACGACTATTACGGTAGTTGATGTCAAAATGTAAAGTCGGAGCGAGTTGAGAGAGTTCTTCATACTGATTAGCATGTAGCGGAGTCATCAATACGAGATCTGGTTTTAGGGCATAGATCTTTTCCATATTAGGCTGAACTATCGCACCAAGATCCGCTATCTCAGGTGTGTCTTTGTATTTCGCTAGAAAGTGAGGAACAAAGTCTTTCACCATTCCTGAGATTGGAACATTTAGCTGATCTAAAAAGTCCACTTCGTTCATATCTAATGCTGCCACTCGTTGAGGGCGATGAGAAATAGTAGTTGCTCCGAGATTGTGTTCAATCACGATGAGCTTTTCTAATGGCTGAGTATCTTCAATTTTAGTTATTTCCGGCTCGCAACCTGATAAGGTTCCTAGAGCGCAGCAAGCAAGCGCGATACTCAAACGTAGGGGGCTATTAAACATGGGGTATTTCCTTTTTGTCAGTGAGTTGTCTTTAAACAGGCGAGTAACAGTTTTCATATTTGGCTTCTTGTTCTTATCGTGATGGCTAGGAAATATCCCCCACAAAGGACATTCACCAAAATAGAGACGGTGGTTTTAAAGTTAAATAAGTGCTCTACCAGAAGTTGACCAGACAAGAACATGACAATTGCAATAGCACAAGCAACGAGCAATATGTGTCTGTAGTTCGGTGCGCTAGTAACGGAATAAGCAATATTGGCAATAAAAATTCCCATAAAAGCCGTTGGGCCAATCAAGCTCGTCGAAATTGCTACTAAAATGGCGATTACAGCAAAGAACTTTGGTACATATTGCTTATCATTTAGTCCTAATGACATCGCTTGGTCTCGACCTAGACCTATCACATCTAGCTCGCGTGACCATCTGTTAGCAAAGAGTGCCAAAACGCTTAACGCAATACTGGAAAAAAGTAACGTAGAAGGTTTCGCTCGCTCAAACGAGGTATAGCTGAGCCCTTGAAGGATAGAGAATTCTCCAGGGCTTATTCTGAGCTGGATAAATTGAGCAAGAGTTGTCAGCACCATTGTCAAAACAAAGCCAATCAGCAGAACTTGGTGCATGTCATGTTTAAATCTATTGAGTACCCAAGATTGAATCGCTAAGGAATACAACAGAATGAGTATTGCAGAGACAGCGAAATTACCGACAACACCTAATGTAGCAATGCCAGAAGTGCCCCCTAGTAATAAGAGTAGGGTTTGCCAAACCAGATAAACCGACTCATATCCCATAATGGATGGCGTAAGAATACGATTACCAGCTAAAGCTTGGAAAATAACAGCAGAGATGGCCACGCAGCTGCCCCCAATAACTATGGCACCAAGTTTAATCAGCCTCTTAGGGATGACGTAATCAAAATCCCACCCAGAGCTTGTAAAGATAAAGGCGATAGACAGTATGCAAACGAGTATAATGCTCACTCGCATGTTTGAGTAATGTGATCTCATACTCGTGCTCCTTTCAAAAGAAACACAAGAAACATGACTCCCCCGATAGCACTGGCTGTTAATCCAATTGGGACTTCAAAAGGAAAGGCAACAACTCTGCCTATGACATCGCAAAAAATAAGTAACGAAGCGCCGCCTAGTGCAACGATTGGTAGGGTGTTTTTAAGGTGATCGCCATATTTTAGTGCGACTAGGTTAGGTATGACTAAACCGATAAAATGAATGGCACCTACGGTCACCACTGTTATAGCAACTGTCACGGAAACTAGCATTAGACCCAAGGCGGCAGTGAACGCAATATTAATTCCTAAGTTGGACGCAACATCTTCGCCCATTCCCATCACAGTAAACTTATGTGCATATAAGTAAGTCAGTAGGGTGATGGGTAAAATCAAGAAAATTATTTCATAGTGTTCTTGGACCACTTTGGAGAAATCTCCCATTAACCAACCGGACATACTCTGTAAGATGTTGTTTTGATAAGCATAAAACTCCGCTATAGCACTTAGTACACTACCAAACATAAGCCCAATCACAGGTATTAACGCAGAGTTACTGAATTTAATTTTTCGTACGATGGCAATGTAGATAAGGCCAGCGGCGAAGCAAAATAGTACGGCGAAGAGCATACGTTCAAGCTTGTCTGAGGATGGAAGCATGACGATAGATACCAAAATACCGAGCTTTGCCGCATCGATACCGCCTGTGGTGCCCGGCTCAACAAAACGATTTCTAACAATATGTTGAAGAATAACACCACATATTGCGAGACCAGATCCGGTAAGAATTAGTGCGATTAGCCTTGGTAATCTGCTAGCAGTAATCGGTAGCCAAGCTTTGTCATCCATGGTCAGCAATAACGACCAATCTAGTTGGTTTGCGCCGACGAAAATTGAAGTTAAGCACAGTATAAAAAACAGGCTTACTACGTGAATACTCATACAGAATCTGCCCCAAAATAAAGTGAGTTTCTCTTAACTTATGACTTGGGGATGGAATACGAATAATGAATATCTATTCGCATATAGGTTCTAAATTCCAACAAAACATAACCAAGTTATTTTTTATAAACATTAAGGTCACAATCCAGCCCTCAAAGTATCACTAGGCCATACCTAAAAATTCAACGTGCTGATTTGGCTTTAAAACTGGATTAACTAGCAAAAGAAAAGTGCCGCTTTCAATGCAAAGAGAAAGAGGTTCTCGATTTAAAATTAAAATACAAATGATAATTATTTTCATTATATCTTTGTTTTTTCGGTTAAGCAATGAAGTTCATATGTGTTTCTCTAAAAAGATCAATCGCGTATAAAAAACAAGGCAATGGCTAATGCATGTGCTTTTGGGTAAGTGATTAAAAAATAAAGCCAAAGAGCATTAAGCTTTCTTATTGTTTAAGGATGTTTTTCGC
This sequence comes from Vibrio sp. 397, assembly GCF_033339395.1. Lineage (NCBI taxonomy): Bacteria > Pseudomonadati > Pseudomonadota > Gammaproteobacteria > Vibrionales > Vibrionaceae > Vibrio > Vibrio sp. 397. The sequence goes on from NZ_JAWOUN010000003.1 coordinate 513,207, forward strand.
TTCAGAAGCTCGTTGGTTGAGGTTTGATTTAAATGGTATGACGATAGTTTGTTCAGGAAGAGGAGTTAGTAGTGACGATGATGTCTAGATGTCGTTTGTATTTTAGGATTTATTAGATACCGCATTAAAATAGCGTCATAAAGTCGTGATGCTTCGCATCTTCAGTGTTAGCGATGTTAATGCGGTAATTTCTAATAAACTAGCGGATTAATGTCTCAACTTGCTTTTGGAGCAAAGTAAAGCTGATTCACAATTCAAAGACATCGTCAGTTGCTTTATTGTTAACCTGTGTTATTCGAGCTTACTTAGTACGTAATTCAAACCACCAACTACGGCTGCAACCTGTGCATCGTTGCATTCTTCGTCGGTCACCGTTGGGCTGTCTGGGTACACTTCCGTTGTCGTGCCGTAAACGCAATTTGTTACGCCGCCACACAGGCCCAGTTTTACCATTGGGTAGTTGATAACGCCAAACTGTACGACGGGTGAACCAATGATTTCGCCGTTTTCATCTGCTGGTGCAATGTGAGTCACTTTTGCAACTGACTCAATGACCGCTTTTTGGAAGTCAGGCTGAGGGTTTTCACTATCTCCCACCGTGTAAAAGCCATCTGGGATCATACCTTCAATGTACTCAATACCATCACGAGCAGCTAAGGCTGGACGGAACTCAGTTTCGTCAGAATCTGTCGTTTCATGTAGATCAATGTGCATTAACACATCGCCTAAAGTTGCAACTAGCTTTATGAGATTAGCGGACTCTTCGGCAGGGCTATCCTTATAGAAAGAGCGGTTTGGATCAATCGCGTTTGGATTCCAGCGGTTGATCACCTCGTAACCCCAAGGGCTTACGCAGGGTGCAACGACAATATTGAAATGCTCTGCATAGCGCTCTGCTTCTGTTTCTACAAACTTTAATGCGCCATGTACACCGCTGGTTTCGTAACCGTGCACGCCGCCTGTGACCAACACAACAGGTTTAGTTGAATCCCAATTGCGTGTTTTGATACAAAACAGAGGGAAGCGTGCCTCGTTGTATGAGAGCGCACCATATTGTTCAACATCAAAACGCTCGCGTAGGGCATCGATTTTACTGACGACTTCATCTTGGTAGCTACGTTTTACTTCTTGCGTTGCTAACCAAGCTTTACGTTCTTCTTCGTTCCAAGGTTGGCCAGGAGTACCGATCGGGTAAATGTATCCACTTTTCATCTATACTTTTTCTTTTGACTGCTGAAAGGTATCACAAGACTAGACCTGTCTTATCTTTACGGCAATATAAAACACCATTTGGGGTGGTATTCTTTGCAAAATCATCACTTTGATGAGTTATTCATTGGTGTTACATTTTGTTACTTACTCAATTTCATATAAGAGACAAAAAATGGCTGGAGCAAGTTTACTCACACTGTTGGACGATATTGCCACGGTGCTTGATGATGTCGCCTTAATGTCAAAAATGGCGGCAAAGAAAACCGCAGGTGTGTTGGGAGATGATCTAGCGTTAAACGCTCAACAAGTGTCTGGTGTTGCATCTGAGCGAGAGATTCCAGTGGTTTGGGCGGTTGCAAAAGGCTCATTCAAAAATAAATTGATTTTGGTTCCTTCTGCTTTACTTATTAGCGCCATTATTCCATGGCTTATCATGCCATTATTGCTAATTGGCGGCTTATTTCTCTGCTTTGAAGGGGCAGAGAAAGTACTTGAGAAAGTGTTTCCTCACTCGCATCCGCACGAAGAAAAAGAGGAGCTAGTTAATACTGGCGAGTCGATAGAAGAGTATGAAAAGCGTAAAGTTTCTGGTGCAATTCGAACAGACTTTATCCTTTCAGCAGAAATTATCGTGATTGCGTTAGGTACCGTGACCGGAGCCAGTCTTGTTACGCAAATTTTAGTTGTCAGTTTAATTGCAGTGATTATGACGGTTGGAGTTTATGGACTAGTCGCTGGGATTGTGAAGCTAGATGATTTAGGCCTTTACCTTGAGAGTCGCTCAAACGGTAAAGGTTGGGTGGCGAAAGTCGGAGGGGCCTTGGTCGCTTTTGCACCAAAGTTGATGAAGTTGTTAACCATTGTAGGAACTGCTGCGATGTTTTTGGTGGGTGGGGGAATTGTAGTGCACAACGTGCCAGCCATTCATCACTTTGTAGAGCCGATTATTATGAACTTTAGTGGTCATTCGGTTGCTACAGCCATTTTGCCTATTTTATTGAACGGTATTATCGGCTTTGTGGCGGGGTTGGTTGTGGTTGCGGTATGGACGATGGTTGAAAAGCTTCGTGGTCAATAATCACATCTAAAACATGAGACGATAATAACAAGGGTCATGACTTCTTTTTACAAAAAGCATGACCCTGTTTTATAGGTGAAATGTCAGTAAAGTACTTACTTCACTTTCCACTCGATCTGTTCATTTGCTCGAATAGGCACAACGATATCATTGCCAAATGGCATCGTTTCTGGCACATCCCAAGCGGATTTTTCTAACGTTACCGTATCTTTGTTACGTGCAATGCCGTAAAAATCAGGACCGTTGAAGCTTGCGAAAGCTTCCAAGTTTTCCAACTTGCCTTCTTTTTCGAAGACTTCTGCATAAAGCTCTAGCGCTGCGTGTGCAGTGTAAGAACCAGCACAACCGCAAGCCGATTCTTTTGCCCCTTTCGCATGTGGCGCTGAGTCTGTACCTAGGAAAAACTTCTTGCTACCACTAGTTGCTGCTTCGATCAGCGCTTGCTGGTGGGTTCCGCGCTTAAGAATTGGCAAACAGTAGAAATGAGGTTTAATACCACCCACAAGCATGTGGTTACGGTTGAAAAGAAGGTGGTGGGCAGTGATGGTAGCCGCTACGTTGTCTGAGGCGTTGCTAACGAAGTTTGCTGCGTCGGCGGTGGTGATATGTTCTAGTACGATTTTAAGATTAGGGAAGTCATTGACGATAGGAGCGAGGACAGTATCAAGGAATTCTTTCTCTCGGTCGAAGATATCAACATCGTGATGTGTTACTTCGCCATGAACCAGAAGTAACATTCCGACTTCTTCCATCGCTTCTAAAACGTGATAAATGTTCTTCGCATTGGTCACACCGGAATCTGAGTTTGTGGTAGCGCCTGCAGGATAAAGCTTGGCAGCAACAATGTTTCCGGTTGCTTTAGCCTTACGTACTTCGTCTGGTGTCGTGTTATCTGTAAGGTAAAGTGCCATTAAAGGCTCAAACTGTTCGCCATGTTGCTCTTTGAGAATTCGGTCACGGTAGGCTAGGGCGAGCTCAGTTGTAGTAACAGGTGGGACGGTATTTGGCATAATCAGCGCCCGGCCATTGTAGCGGCTGATGTCGCGAACGGTGTCTTTAAGAACTTCCCCATCGCGTAAGTGAACGTGCCAGTCGTCAGGACGAGTGATAGTCAGTGTTGTCATTAATTGCTCCCACCATTGAAAAGTTGTCTGATTGGAGCCTAAGCGCCGTATTTGCTTTTGAGCAAACGCTTGCGCTTAGGCGACAGGATGATAGAGGAATTGCCCTCATATTTCATCCCATTTTTCAATTTTATAAAGAGTGAGAGTGTAAGTGGTTACTTCATTGTTAACCAAAGCGCGTGGATCGTACCTGGTAGAAAGAAGAAACACGTCAATATTAGATTAATCAAAAAGTCTTTATTTAGACCTTTCTCCATAAACACCGCGACAGGCGGAAGAAAGATACATAACAAAATCAGAACCAGTTTTCTTGTATCCATAATTAAGCTCCAAATCGATAAATGGGAGTAGTGATAACTTGGGTGAATTATGTGTGTCGTATCACACTTTATCAAACGGTATTTGGTCAGAACGGTGTTAAAAAACGCGAATATTGAGTGTAGTAAATACTTGTCACTAAAACCAAATTTATAAGAATATGGTTTCGAGAAAGTTGCGATGGATGAAGAGGCAGTAGACTCTGCAACTTAATGTGATTTGAGTATACAATACCGCAACAAATAAAAAACACCCGTAGGAAGAAGGCCATGTCGCAACCCGTTTTATCCCAAATTAATGTTTTTCCGGTTAAGTCAGTTGGCGGATTATCGCTGTCGTCCGTATGGGTTGAGAAGCAAGGATTGAGCTTCGATCGTCGCTTTATGATTGCGAAAGCTGATGGCTCGATGATCACTGCGCGAAAGTATCCGCAAATGGTAACCATTAAGTCTGCCCTATTGTCCGATGGAGTGGTGTTTAGTAGTTTGGGTATGGAGCCACTTAAAATCCGTTACCAAGATTTCAAAATGCAGGAGACACCTGCAACGGTTTGGAAAGATACATTTACTGCCTATACCACGACAGATGATGCAGATGACTGGTTTAGTCGTGTGTTGGGGCTGCGCGTTGAGTTGTTATTTAGTGGTGAGCAATCGAATCGTGTCCGTGAAAAGCTAGGTCAAAACGTCAGTTTTGCTGATGGTTATCCGGTTTTAGTGATCAGTCAAGCTTCACTTGATGAGCTGAACCGAAGAAGTTCAGAACTACACTCAATGGATCAGTTTCGTACTAACTTAGTTGTCTCTGATACTAAACCATTTGAAGAAGATTCATGGAAGCGCATACGAATCGGTGAGGTAGAGTTTGAGTCTCTCAAACCTTGCGAGCGCTGTATCCTGACTACGGTGAATACCCAAAGAGGCACATTCCGTGAGAGCAAAGAGCCGCTCAAAACCTTGCAACAGTTCCGTGCAAACGATGTCGGTGGTGTGTTCTTTGGCCAGAATCTTGTCGCGCGAAATGAAGGCATTATTCGTCAAGGCGATAAAGTTGAAGTATTGGAGTACAAAGAGCCGGAGTTTTACGCAGATAACTCGCCAGTGCGCATGAAGCTTACATGTGTTGAGCGTGAAGAAATTGCCCAAGACTTTGTGACCTTATGGTTAGAGCCAAACAAAGGCTCGTTGCCTAATTACTTGCCAGGACAACACCTGCCAATAGAGGTGAATATTGATGGTAAGAAAGTGGGTCGACGCTATACCTTATCATCCAGTCCTTCTCGCCCGGGTCGTTATGCTATTTCTGTAAAGCGTATCGCGGGTGGAAGAGTCTCTAACTCACTCTTAGACAACTTACAAGTCGGTGATGTTTTAGAGGCAGAACAACCTGACGGTCAGTTCCACCTTAAAACGCATGAAGCGCAGCCTCTGCTGTTACTCTCTGCGGGTAGCGGAGTAACACCAATGTTATCAATGGTGCGTTACTTAGCGGATCACAATCAGTTGGATAACGTGGTTTTCTACCATCAATGTCGCACCGAGAATGATATTCCTTGTCGCTCAGAGTTGGAGCAGTTAAAGCGTGAGCACCCAGGGCTAGAAGTAAAAGTCTGTTTAACGCAACCTGCTGTTGATTGGTTTGGTTTGAAAGGGCGTTTAAGTTTGTCACACATTAAGCAAATCAAAGATGTTGAACAGCGCCAAGTGTTTGTGTGTGGTCCTGATGGTTTTATGGAGAAAGCGAAAAATCTCCTGCTAAGAAAAGGGCTGCCAGAAGAAAACTACCATCAAGAAGCGTTTGGCGTATCTTCAGTCACTTCAAGACCAGAGAAGAGCATAGCGATCGATTTCAATGGGACGAAAGTTGTAGGGAATAATCAGAAAACGTTGTTAGATCAGCTTGAAGACGCAGGGAAGGTTGTTAGCAATAGCTGTCGTGCTGGCTTATGTGGTGCCTGTAAAGTTCAGCTTACGTCGGGTCAAGTACATCATCCGGACGTGCCCGCGTTGACTGATGAGGAACGTGCACTGGGAACCGTATTGGCGTGTTGTGCTGTGCCAGAGACGGACGTAACAGTAACCAACTAGGCGAGAGCAACTTTGTCCTTCGACAAAAACTGTTCCTAGACAAAAAAACGCTGCTATTTTTAGCAGCGTTTTGAGTTTTAAAGAGAGCTGAAAATATCGCTTAGTCGTAAATCGTCGGGATTGGCTGGCGTTTGTGCTGCGTTGCTTTGTAAATCGCTACCAGACGGTCACTAACTTGCTGTGGAACAGGTTTGCCCTCTAAGAAGTCGTCGATTTGCTCGTAAGTTAGGCTTAGGGCATCTTCATCTGCTTTTTGTGGAGCAAGCTCTTCTAAGTCTGCTGTTGGCACTTTCTTCACTAGTTGCTCAGGTGCACCCAATGTAGCAGCCACTTCACGAACTTGGCGCTTACTTAATCCGAACAATGGTGCCATGTCACAAGCGCCATCACCAAATTTAGTGTAGAAACCAGTGATGTTTTCTGCTGAGTGATCAGTACCAAGAACAAGGCCGCCTACGTAGCCCGCGATCTCGTATTGAGCAACCATGCGAGCACGCGCTTTTACATTGCCTTTTACGAAGTCGACTTTTGCTGCATCAGTTGGTAAAAGACCTGTACCTTCTAATGCAACGTGAGAAGCCGAATGAAGCCCATCAACACCTGCTTTGATGTTTACCGATACAGAATGGGTTGGCTGGATAAAAGACAGAGCGAGCTGAGCCTCATCTTCATCTTTTTGCTCCCCATAAGGCAGGCGAACTGCGATAAATTGGTAGCTGTTGTTGCCCGCTTCTTCGTTCAGTTGGTCTACAGCCAACTGAGCTAAACGACCGCATGTCGTTGAGTCAACGCCACCGCTGATGCCAAGAACAAGAGACTTACAGCCCGCTTCTTGCAATTTACGCTTAATAAAAGCGACACGGCGTTCAATTTCAAAATGCGGATCAATTGAAGGGAGTACGCGCATTTCGTCACGGATGGATTGTTCCATTTAGGGTTCCTTTTCCTGCAAATATTTCAGACTCTAAAGCACATTTGCTCAAATGGTGATAAACCATACAGTTGAGGCTCATTAAACGCGACTTTAGGGTCAAAAGCTGTAAAGATTAGTAGTATCATACCGAAATCATCAGATTAGAAAACTCTCTTCAACCAGGTAATCACCGGATATGAAAAAAATCGCCATTTTTGGTAGTGCATTTAACCCACCTAGTTTAGGGCATAAAAGTGTTATTGAGTCATTGAGCCACTTTGATCTTGTGCTACTTGAGCCAAGCATTGCACACGCTTGGGGCAAGAACATGCTTGATTACCCAACTCGGTGCAAAATGGTTGATGCGTTCATCAAGGATATGGGGCTTTCTAATGTTCAGCGTTCTGATACAGAGCAAGCTTTATACCAACCTGGACAAAGTGTGACGACCTATGCGTTGTTAGAAAAAACTCAAGAAATCTACCCAACTGCCGATATAACTTTTGTCATTGGTCCTGATAATTTCTTCAAATTTGCTAAATTTAGTAGAGCTGAAGAGATTACGGAACGTTGGACTGTTATGGCATGTCCTGAAAAAGTAAAAGTCAGAAGCACAGATATTCGCAAAGCATTGGCCGAGGGTGAAGAGATCGGTGCCTATACAACACCTTCCGTACGTGATTTATTACTTAGTAAAGGCTTATACAGAGAAACATTGTCTGGGAACTGAGAGGTCAGATTTTCATGGTCAGAGTCGTTTTATTTAGTGCATGTGCGCTGCTTGTGGTGACACAAGCTCATTCCGCGTGTAACTATTTTTCTGATCGTTCCGTGGTGTTTGAAGATAACACTCTTCCAATCTGTGAAGAAATTTTAGATTCCATCGGCGTGTTAAGTACTGAAGCATTGATTTGGTATGCAGCGGAAGCGAAGCTTGAAGGACCAACAGAAAACTATTGGGAGGAGTGGGCGATTAAGCCGGAAGAGACCCCACTTCTAACTCAAAACTTAGAAAAGAATTACTTTGGTCTTGGTTTTTGGATGCCGGAAGAGCTCCGAGACGAAGAGAGTAAAATGGATACAGAAGAGTGGCTTCGTAGTCACGGGTTGATGTTCAGCGTCGGTTTTGGTGATAAATCAGACGGACAGCCAAGAATGCGGTTTGATTATCGTTGGCACGAATATTATGACGCTGACTGGATGATGCAGATAGAAGTACCTTTCTAGACATCTCAAGCAAATGAAAAAAGGGCGTACATTATCAATGTACGCCCTTTTTGTTTTTACTTGAATCTCTACTTTCTGTATCCGTAACTCTACGTAATGCTGAAAACGTAGCTTGTTAAAGAGCAAGTTATAGCGCTTCTCCAAAGACTAAAAAGCAAAGCTGTTCATATTCTTCGGTGTTACCAGCAAAAAGAGAGTCAACAATTTGCTCTTCCTTCTTCCCAGACAGTTTCATTTTTCTTGCTTCACGTAGTGTTAGTACCAAGCAAAGCTCTTTAGAAATATTCATGTCACAGCCAGGAGTCCATTGATTGATGGTTCTCGTTAACGTTGAGTGCGCTAGTTTAGGAGACAGCGTCAATATTTCATGTCTTACTACTGTTAGTAGATCGGTTTGCAGATCCGAGCGTTCGGCAGTTGTTGCTAGCTTCTCGACGAGCGCTTTGAGTAGCGGTGAAGGCTTCACAAAGCCCGCCTGTTGTGAGAAGTCGTCATTTAAACGCACAGAAAAATCACAACGATATACACGAGAATTAGGTAAAAAGGTGAGGGAGCTCAAACATCCTTGAGGAATCCAAAAATATTGGCCTGGTTCAATGGCATACTCCTGCTTACCCAATTTAATGACGGCTAACCCTTCGATGACAGATAGTAGACTGTGCTTCAGTGCTTTTTTACGCGCAGCTACATCAAGAAAGGGGTATTTAGCGTCGTGAAATTCAATTGCGTAGTTCATTATGAGTACCAGTGTTTTTTGGCGCTAAGGGTAACGTTAAACCCATACGATTCCAACTGGCTGAGAGAATTTTTTAGCATGATAAATGGTGGCTTAACTGGTATGACCATGTTAAAAGTATGGGTTGAAATGCTGCTTGTCAGCAAAACTATGCGTAAAATGTGCCAGCTTTTTTTGATATGTAATGAACAATGACAGCCAATACTGATCCTTATATTGAAATTCGTCCTTACAACGACGAAGAAATTCCAGCAGCGCTGGATCGTCTAATCCAAGATGATGAATTTATCACTGCTATCCTAGAACATCGCTTTGCTAATAAAGCAGCGTGGTTCAAAACGCTAATGAGCCCGATCCTGCGAATCTACCTGAAAGCCAAGTGGAGCAAGCTTGATTCTGTCGAAGCAATTCAGATTGAAGTGAAGAAGTATCTGAAAGATACATTGAATAAGACAACGGATGGCGTCACTTTTTCTGGTTTGGATAAGCTGGATAAAAACACGTCATACCTATTCGTTTCTAACCACCGTGATATTGCGATGGACCCTGCGCTCGTAAATTATGGCTTGTACCAAAGTGGGCACCGTACAGTTCGTATAGCGATTGGCGATAACCTGCTGAAGAAGCCATGTGCGACAGAATTGATGCGACTCAATAAGAGCTTCATCGTTAAGCGCTCTGCTAAGGCGCCTAGAGAAATGATGAAAGCATTGGGACAACTGTCAAGCTATATCAAACATTCGCTTGATACTGGCAATTCAATTTGGATTGCCCAAAAGGAAGGTCGTGCTAAAGATGGAAACGACTTTACTGATCCTGCGATTTTAAAAATGTTCCATGTTGAAGGTCGTAAACAAAAAATCAGTTTTGGTGAGTACACGCGTTCTCTGAAAATCGTTCCTGTCTCGATTGCCTATGAAAATGATCCATGTGACATTGCCAAAGCAAAAGAGCTGTACGAAAAAGCAGAAAATGGCCGCTATGAAAAAGGCGAATTTGAAGATATCGAAAGCATCATTCAAGGTATCGTTGGCTATAAAGGCCGTGTACATGTTGCGTTTGGTGATGTGATTGAGCAAGAGTTTGAAACGCCGGAAGCTCTTGCTGGTGAAATCGACCGCCAAATTCACAACAACTACAAATTGTACCCAATCAACTTGTTAGCTGCTGGGCATGAAGATTCGAGCATCATTACGGAAGCGGTTAAGCGTCATCTCTCGGATAAGTTGGATCAGCTACCTGAAGGAGCAAGACCTTATTTGGTGGCGAGCTATGCCAATCCTGTGAATAACCAAGAGTAATCTTCGTCACTGAACTCGTTGATTCAGAATGCCTTAAAGCCTCGGTCTGCCGGGGCTTTTGTTTATCTGCTCTTTAAGGTGCGACGGCACCACCAAGGGTTAAATTGCTGGGCCATTTTGTGATCCTGTTACCACCTAAATAGATATTCCCTTTCACCGTCATTGTGTCTGGAAATACTTTCAGCGCTGATCCTCCAATATAGAGATTACCATCAACCACTAATCCTTCAGGAAGATCAGAAATGGGAGTGCGAATAACACTTAGATCACCTTTTACTCGAAGTTTAGCTGGAAGCGCTTTTAGCGGTGTATCTGTCAGGTTTAGGTAACCGCCTAATTTTATGCCTTTAGGCCAGTTTTCGATCTTACTACCTAGTAGGTTTGCATAGCCTTTTATCTTTGTTCCTGAGCGAATAACTTTGAGTGCGCTGTTAGTTGCTTCCAGACTGCCTTCAACATCAAGCCCTTTGGGCAAGGTTTTGATAGGGGTTTGTGAGATGTTTAAGTTGCCCTTTACCACTAGGCCAGAGGGGAGTTGGGTGTAAGGCTTGTTTCTAAGATCAAGATTGCCGTAATTATCGATGTGACCAAACTTAGAATAGTAATCTAGCTCATATGCCAAAGGAGACGAGCAGAGCAGGATTGAAGTAAGGCATAGGGAAACAAAACGCATAGTCAAAGATTTAGTTAAATACCGAGATCAACAGGTGCTTATCTTATACTTAAATAAACCTATTATGCATTTTTTGCTCACAGTTTTTGATTCATAACTTAAATATTCAAATTAGAGATGCACGCTAAAAGTGTGCGCTTCTTTACTGCGCTAAGTAACTTCAAGCTTACTAAAATGAGATAAATTAAATGATTGAATGTGAAGCAGATTCAAGCGTAGAGGTGAGAAAAATATCAGTAGATATTTGAATAATATGAGATTCTTCCAAGAACTTCACAAGGGTCCTTGTTAGTATTATTGAGGTTTGAGGGAGATTTTCATGAAGTTAAAAAGTGTATCTATTTTTACCGCTGGTGTTTTTGCAGTACTGCTGTCGGGTTCCGTTTTTGCTAAATCATACAGTACACCAGAAAACAAAGCGCTAATAGTTGCTGACGGTAAGGTAGGTCAGCGTATCTGTTACTACGATGATAAAGCCTACACCACAGGGGCCGTGATTAATGTTGAAGGCGTACTACTGATGTGTACCGCTGAGAACGATTTTGAAACCAATGGCTCGTTAAAGTGGGTCGTGTTCAAAAAAGATAAATAAACGCGCCGAAGTTGTCTGTTTCATTTAGAGCGGTTTAAGATTAAGAGATTGGAAAAATAAAAGCGAGCATCATGCTCGCTTTTTTCATTTTCAGCCCTAAACCACCTACTTCAGTAGGTGGTTATCATCCGTTTCGGCTTTGCCTGTAAAACTACTCATGCTAA